>JAZORA010000034.1:0-2566 GCA_045656365.1 Eubacteriales bacterium
ACCCTTGATTCCCTCGGAGAGGGGGAGCTTGCTCTGCTCCTGACCCAGATGGGGAAGAAGATCGTTGATATAGAATACGGGATCGCTCTCGTCCTCGCCCACAACCACGTTGATGACCGACAGATCCTTTTTCACCATCACGCCGTGAAGCGCCAAGGGGATCGCTACCCACTGATATTTACGGATTCCGCCGTAATAGTGGGTTTTGAAAAATCCCATGCCTCCCTCCTCGTAAAGAGGACACTGCTTCAGGTCGATTCTGGGGGCGTCAATGTGGGCGGCAGTCAGACGAATGCCCTCGGAGAGAGGACGGGAGCCGATGGAAAAGACGAAAAGGCTCTTTCCGCGGTTGTTGTAGTAGAGCTTATCGCCCACGGAGATCTTGTCGCCCAAGCGATACTCTCGAAAGCCCTTGGCTTCAGCCAACGCGATCGACGCGCGAAGCGCCTCGCGCTCGGTTTTTCCCTCGTCCAGATATTTTTTATAGTCCTCGGCGTAGGTGAAGGCGGCATCTACCACCTCTTTGCCTACCTGCTCGTAGACCGTCTTTTTTTCGTAAATCAGTTCGTTTTTCATATCGCTTCCTTTCCGATCAGGTCGTTTCCCGATCATACCGCATCTCGTAGTTTTTTTGCGCGTCCTTGACCTTCTCTACGTAGTTTCGGGTCTCCGTGAAGGGTATGTAGGTCAGATTCCCCTTACCGTCTGAACACTCGGGATCCTTCAGCCATTTTGCCACGTTTCCCTCACCACCGTTGTAGGCGGCAAGAGCCAGATCCCAGCTTCCGAATTTGTCGTAGAGATAGCGCAGATAGTAGACACCGTAGCGAATACTGACCTCGGAATCGTAAAGAAGAGAGGAGGGAAGGTATTCGCCCAGATGCTCCTCGCCCGTCAGCCACTCAAAGGTAGCGGGCATCATTTGCATGAGTCCCCGTGCACCCACCGAGGAGGTGGCGTAGGGATTAAAGTGGCTTTCCACCTCGATCACCCCGTGAATAAGCGAGACGGGAACGTCATATTCCTCCGCGTATTGCTTGATAAAGGGCTCGGGATCAAAGGCGTTCCAGACTCGATTGATGAGGAGGCCTGAGCCGATCGCCATGCAGACGATCAGGAAAATGACCACGATTCGCTTTGCCTTCTTCATGACGTCTCTCGGCGCTCCTTTCGTTGGGTTCCTTTGTACTGAATGGATTTAAAACAGATCAAGACAGGGCAAAAGCGCATCGATCTGTTCGTAAAACGTTCGTTCGTCTCCGTTGTTGATCAACACGTAGTCCGAATGCTCCCGATAAAATTCGTCGTTTTTTTGCGCGTGCAGTCTTGCCTCCGCCCGCGCGGTGTCAAGATGATCCCGCACTACGATCCGATCGCGGCGGATCTCCTCGGAGGATAGCACCGAGAGAACGGTGTCGCACTCCCGATGAAAACCCGATTCGATGAGCGTGGGAGCATCGACCACCACCGAGGGGTGACCCTCTGCCTCAAGGTCGGCAATCATGCCGTTGATTCTTTCCAGAACAAAGCCGAGAACGGTTCGGTTGAGAAGCGCGAGCTGCTCCGTATCACCAAAGACGATCTTTGAGAGCACTTCACGGTCAAGAGATCCATCGGGGCGAAGAACGCTCTCTCCAAAGGCATCCCGCAGAGCGTTAAGACAGGGAGAGGGGGGGAGAAGCATCGCATGGTAGACCCGATCGGCGTCGATGACCGATACGCCAAGACGACAAAGATACTCGCAAAGAAGGCTTTTTCCCGCGCCCGTAGGCCCTGTAATTCCAACGATACGAATGCTCATGCCGTCTCCTTTCCGTAAAATGAAATTCATAAAAAATATATTCATATAATTATATCGCATTTCACTTTTTTTTTCAAGATATATTTCGTGAATTTCATAATAATTTTCAGTTTTGGTTGCAATTTTTGTGAAAAAATAGTATAATAAAAGTGTTAGAATTAGAAACAAAAAACGGAGGTGGGCTATGCGATACGAAATCGTTTTATTTGATGCGGACGGAACGCTTTTGGACTTCAAGAAAAGCGAGCGCGAGGCACTTCGGGAAGCGCTTCTCTCGATCGGTATTTCCGCCGACGACGAGATGATTGCTACGTACAGTCGGATCAACGACGGACTGTGGAAAATGCTGGAGCGGGGAGAGATCGAGAAGAGCGTTTTGCTGATTCGCCGATTTGAAGATTTCTTTGCTCATTACGGCATGGAGGGGGATGCCCCCGATCTGGCGGAACGTTACATGAAGGCGCTTTCCAAGAAGGGATATCTTCTGGAGGGCGCGGAGGCGCTTTGCCGTCGGCTCTTTGGCAAGTGTCGCCTATATATTGTTACCAACGGCGTGGAGTTTATCCAACGCGGACGGTGGGCAAGAACCGATCTTTCGGGATATTTTGAGGACACCTTTATTTCGGGCGTGGTGGGCTACGAAAAGCCCGATATTCGTTATTTTGAGGCAGTGGCGGACGCCATTCCCGATTTCAAGAAAGAAAAGACCCTGATCGTCGGAGATTCCCTGACCTCGGATATGCAGGGGGGCTTCAACTTTGGGAT
>JAZORA010000035.1:0-3993 GCA_045656365.1 Eubacteriales bacterium
GATCGTGGTGGGGGACGTGGTTCTGATGGGGGCGGGGGAGCAGATCCCTGCGGACGGATACGTGATCAGCGGCTCTCTGGGGGTGGATCAATCCTCTATGACGGGGGAGAATCGGGAGATTCCGAAAGCACCCTCCGGTGACCGAGAAAAAAATCCCAACAGCAAAAGCGCCGTGTTTCGCGGCTGCTCGGTCCTCTCGGGCTCGGCGGAGATCGAAATCTTTTCGGTGGGGGATGCCACCTTTCTGGGGCAGATTTCACGGGAGGTTCAAATGGAGACCCGACCGAGCCCCCTCAAAATTCGCCTGACCAAGCTGGCAAAGCAGATCAGTACGCTTGGATACGCGGCGGCGATTCTGGTGGGATTTGCCTACTTATTTAACACCTTTGTCATTGACAGCGGCTTTCACGGGGCACTGATCTGGCGCAAGCTGCAGCATCTTCCTTATCTCGGAAGCCATCTGCTTCACGCCTTTATGCTGGCGTTGACTGTGGTCGTCGTTGCCGTGCCTGATGGCAGAGCGTCGGATAACTGATTTTGGGCGTTGGGATAAAAAACGCAGCCGTGGGATCACGCACGGCTGCGCTTTTTTTCGAGTGGATCAAAGGATACGCGGATCAATCCGTCGGAGTATACGCTCATTTCTCGGATGGAACGTGACCAGAACGCCCTCTTTCGGTCGGCGGAAAGGGTCTGGTAGAGGGATCGAAAATCGAGGGCTGTGACCTCGGTCGGGAAAGCGGCGGCACGCTCCTCTTCCTCACGGCTCTTTGCCAAAAGCTCGCTCAGCTTGGCGTAGTCCCTCTCATATAAGGGTCGGGGAAGAAGATCCTCCAGGTACAGCTCCTTCAGGCGGTCGATTCTTCGAAGGAGCTTTTCCGATTGGCGCGATGCTTGGAATTCGGTCGCAACCGTCTCGGCAACAAAGCCTTCCCGATCCAATACTTCTGCAATCTGACCGAGAAGGATCGTTTCCACCTTTTTCTCGTTCCATTGCTTTCTCATGTCACACATGGCGCTGACGTGCAGAGGGCAACGGTAATAAACGAAGGGCTCGTGGGACGTTGTTCCTGTTCGCTCGCACCGATAAACGGTCAAGGGCTTTCCGCAATGTCCGCAAAGGAGGAGCCCGCGGAAGAGATAGATCCGCTCGTTCGCCGAGGATGGGCGGCGTTGAGAACGGGAGGCGAGAATTTCATTGGCTTTTTGAAAGAGAGCCTCCTCAACGATGGGTGGGCAATAGTCGGAAACGCCGTAGGCGACGCCCACGTACCGTGTGTTGGCAATCATGTGCCCCAGCACCTGCGTGGAGAGCTTTTTTCCAAACTCTGCTTCAATTTGCTTAGCGGTCGCGCCAAGGGAACGGCATTCCACGTAGGTGCGGAATACGTGACGGACCAGCTCCGCTTCGGCTTCGTTGACGCAAAGCCGTCGATCCCGAATGAAAAAGCCAAGGGGGACGCTACCCGAAATCACGCGTCCCTCCTTGACCATGCTTTGAAAAACGAATCGGATTCGCTCCGACGTGCGATCGGACTCGTCCTGCGCAATGGCAAGACGGATGTTTAAGGAGAGCCGACCGTTGGCGGTGGTGGTGTCATAGTCCTCCTCGGTGGCGATCCAAGAAACCCCGTGGCGATCCAGGATCGCTTGGACCTCGTAATAGTCGGCAACGTTTCGAAACCAACGGTCCAGCTTGACGAACAGGATCACGTCGATCCGATCTGCAGCCACGTCCGAGAGCATTCGCATAAATTCGGGACGACGGGTGTAACGCTTACGCGCCGAAATCCCCTCGTCCCGATACAGATCAACAATCTCCAGACAGTTTTCTCTCGCGTAGCCGATCAGCCGCTCCTCTTGTGCGTCCAGCGAAACGCCGTGCAGCGCTTGCTCTTCGGTCGAAACACGGGCATATAAGGCGGCGCGACGAAGACCGTCGCCGATTCGCTTTTTCTCGGCTCTCATGGGCGTTCTCCTATTTGTTCAAGTTGTTCTGAGGGGGATGCGCATCGTTCCTTAAGCAGTCTTGAATAAACGGGTCAAAGCGCTCATAGATCTGTTTCTCGATTGGCAGGGTGAGAAATCGTTGCTTATTATATAATTGCTTCATTCGCGCGGAGCGCTTGGCGGCAACCGAGTAATCTACGTGGCAGAAGTCTGCAATTTCCTCGGCGGTGTGAAGACCCAGTCCCCACAGCACGCAAGCGGGGCAGAGAAGCCGAAGGGCGAATTGATCGGCTTGCTCCTCGGATTTCGCGCTTCGCTCAAATTCATTATATCGTTCGTATTTTACCGCAGTCGTTTCATGCCCCAGAAAAATATGCCCCAGCTCGTGGGCGAGGGTAAAGCGCGCGATGGCAGTTGGGAGACGGTCGTCATAGACGATGACCCAAACGCTTCCGTCGAAAAAGCTTTTTCCTTTTTCACGGGGCAGAAGGACGTTGACGGCACTGTTGCGCACGACACGGATCCCTGCCCGTCTCGTGATCTGTAAAAGATCGACGGGGAGGCGGTCGATCCCAAACTCCCAAAGGCATCGCCAAGCGCAATCTCTCATGTTTTTGTAAATTCCGTAATACATCTCAAAAAATCTTAAAGAAGCGAATCGTCGGTTTCGGGGGCGTTTTTCAAGGCGTCCCAACGATCCCGCGCCATACGGATCGGCTCGTCCTTCTGTGCCACATCGGAATGAGCGGCGGCGTAAAGCTGAATATATCCGCCCTGCTCGATGCCAAGCAGACGGTCGACGGCGCCCTGAAGCTCGGGCTGTGCCCGATAGGCTTCAATCAGACGAAGCTCATGGATCGATGGCTCAATTTCCTGAGGGCGGCAGGATTGGACCCCATCGTAAGCCGCCAAAAGCTCTTCCAGGGAGCAGCTCATCGCCTCTGCGATGCGGGTCAGAACGCCAAGAGAGGGAACGATCGGTTCGTCGGTTTTGGGATGCCGACCCTTTTCCAGCATGGAGATATATCCGTTGGATACGCCGCAAGCGGCGGCAAACTGCCGCTGTGACAAATGGTTTTTTTCTCGATATTCTTGAATGAGTTCTCCTAATTTCATCATGAACACCTCCGGAATTGTTTAATATATTATACACAAAACCGAGAATTTTGTCAATAGAATGGACGAATTTTCCATTAAATTTTAAAAAATAGAAAAAATTTGTCTTTTTCTCTTGACAAATGGGGAGTTTTGCCGTAAAATAGTGTTTAATAAGTTAAACACACAAAAAAGACTGCCGAAAAAACCGGAGTGGCAGTATTTTTTAAAAGCAAAATGTTTAACTTATTAAACAAATCAGCTTCTGGCGATGTTCAGATGCGGAAACATAAAGGATTTTTAGCACATGACAATGCAAACGTATTACGAGGTATATGCGGAGGAAAAGGTTTTGCCCGAGGTGGGGGAATATGTATCCTACGGATTGAGAGCGGTACGGTCGATTGGAGAAAATTCAGAGGTGATCGGCGAGATTTCCGACCTTACGACCGATGAGGCAGCTGCTCGCCGTCTGGCACAGATGTGTACCCGATGTCGCTTGGATCCCATTCACATCCCCGAGGTGATAGAGGATTTCCTTTCGGATAGGGAATGGTTTTTCGCGGCGCGTACGCCGTACGACAATCCCGATTTTTGATTTCGCACAGACAGAGGAAAAGCGCCTCGGGATCGGGCGGCGTCTGAACGATGATTTGGATTTGACGTTTCACGGGAAGATCTCCTTGAAGATTCACTTGGTAGAGTATATGCCGCCTACGGCTTGTCCTACGAGCATTTTGAAAAATTCAGTCAAAAGGGTTCTTACCCGAGGGCTTACCTATGATGATTGCCGTGGTGCTGTCCTCCAATATCCGCCGTATGATCCGCGATCAGGTCTTGGTCAGAAAGCCGGTGGGGATCGAGGCGGCGGGGAGCATGAATTTGCTTTTCACCGATAAAACGGGAACGCTGACCGAAGGGAAAATGAGAAGTCGGAGGCCAAGCGGT
>JAZORA010000036.1:0-6094 GCA_045656365.1 Eubacteriales bacterium
GGCTACGATCCGACTTTGCTTTTTTTATCCCAATTTAAATCCCGACAGACGGAAAATCTGTCGGGTGTTTTGTTCTGTGCGAAAAATTGAAATTTGTTAATTATCGCTATTATCTTTTTTGCTGATTAAAACAATTGAAGCAACGAGGAGAACAACTCCAAGAGTAAAACATACACTGCCAACAATCGTATTTAACTGGTTTGCAAAGAATCCAATCATTCCGCTTCCCACTGCACAGCAAGTTGCTTGAATCACCTTTTTCATATAATCACCTTTTTGTAAAATTCATATTTATTGCCCGTTATCGTGAGTTTCGCCTTTGTATTACAAACGCTCAGGGCAAAGCCCATACCCCTAAGGTTGCACGGGCGCAACCATAGGCTCCCTCCGGGAGGGAGCTGTCGCCGTAGGCGGCTGAGGGAGAGTGCGTTACAATGAAGTTAATCTAAACTCAAAGTCACGCGGGCTCCTTCCACCGCTAACGCGGTCCCCCTCCCTCTCGGAGGGAGGCTTTCCGTTAGTCCCGTTATATCACAAATCGGCAGAGAAAACAACATCTTTGCCGAATTTCGTTTGTAGGGGCGGATTCTATATCCGCCCGTTGTTTGTTTTACAGTTTTTGCGGGCTTCTCTGTTATCATCAGATCAAGCGGTTTCACTCGATTTATTTTTTATAAAACCCCAAACGAGGGCGGCAAAGAAGCGAAGGGCGTTTGCCACAACGATGGACCAGACGAATCCCGTAAGTCCCCAGAGAGCCGTTCCCGCGGCAACGCAGGCAAAGAAGATCGCCGCGTAGGACGCGTTGAAGATCAACTGTCTCTTTTCTCCCTTAAAGCGGAGAAGGATCATCATGAGCACACCCGAAACAAAGTAGAAGATTTGTCCCAGGATGGCGGGGAAGAGATAGGGCGTTACGTCGGCAAGATTGTCAGGGTAAAGGATGCGAATGAGCCATGGGGAAACGATCATACAGCCCACGAGGGAGACGGAACCGAATACGAGCGCGACGGCGCTGACGATCATCCAAAGCTTCTTGGTCAATTCTCCGCCGTACCGTACCAGATAGCTGAGGAGGATTGCGTTGATGGGCAGGGTCAGCATGGAAACGATCTTACCGATCAGGGACGCGATATAATAGGTGGTTACCGCACCGCCGTCGCCCGTAATGGCAAGAAGCAGAATTCGGTCGGCGTGCAGGGTCAGATTGTCGATCAGCGCGGACAGGAAGATCAGCCCAATGCTGGACAGAACGGGCACGAGGGCATCGGTTTTCTTCAAGAGAGGAGAACGGTAGATTTTTCCGCGGATCACCACGTAGATTACCGCCAACGTCTCGCCCAAAATGAGCGCCAACATCCATTGGCTTGACAGGTGGAAGAGGAAAAGGCCTACGGTATATCCCACCGAAATGAGGATATAGTAGATCATATAACGGAAGAAATCCGTGTTGATTCGGAATTCCACCTCCGAGTAGTAGCGGAGTAGGGTGGAAAAGCTAAGAAGCACGTAAAGCGCCACCGTTACGGGGGTAGCGACATCCAGATAAAAGAGATAGGTCACGCCGATGATACTGCAAAGCACACCCATGGTCAAAAGGATCAGGTTGTAGTCTCCGTTTTGACAGTGCCCCTTTTTTACGCCCAACAGCCGCGCGCAGTTGACGGCATAGCCGCAGGTTCCCGCGGTGATCGCCAGAAGCGAAAGAATCGAGAGGGCAACGCCATACGCGTCCTTGCCCATTCTTCTCTCAAAATCCGGATAGATCAGGAGCTGGATCACCATATTGAAAATAGCCGCCGCCCCAATGCTGTAGATCAGGTTCAGGAGCTTGTTTCGATTGTCACTCTTCAATAATTCTTTAAGTTTGGAAGCCATTCTCAGAGAATACCCCTTTCTTCGTGCTAACGTCTGTTCTTTTATATTATACCATGAAAGAGATGGCTTGTAAATAGAAATCGAAGGAAAAAAGGACTTGACAAAAACTGCCGAAAAGGGTATACTATAAATATATAATGGGTTGAGTATGGTTAGACCGAAGAAAGGAGACGACATGGTTAGTGTAATTATTCCCGTGTATAATGGAGAAGAATATATAAAAAGCTGCCTTGACAGTCTTTTGCCGACCTCTTCGGGAGACAGTCTGGAGGTAATCGTTGTAAACGACGGAAGCCGTGACGCAACCTTGGAGATCCTTCGCGAGTACGAGATCCGATACTCGAATTTGCGGGTTGTGGACAAGGAGAACGGTGGTGCGGCGCAGGCTCGCAAGTGCGGACTTGCACTGGCCGGCGGCGACTACGTTGGATTCCTTGACGCAGATGACGGAGCAGACCCCTCGTTTTATTTGGCGATGGAAGCCAAGGCGATCGAGAGCGGAGCCGACATCGTATTTTGTGACTACACCGAGGTTTGCTCCCACAAGAAGTGTCGGGTCAGCAACCGTTTAAAGAAGGGGCAGACCCTTCCCATGAGTGGCGAGGAGGCAATGACGTATCTTCATCAAAGAGAGGCGTATTTCCCCTTCCCGTGGAACAAGCTGTATCGCAGAGAGCTGATCAACGAGGTGGATTTCCCTACGGGAAACTTCGTCGGTGAGGATTACAATATGCACATTCAGCTTCTCTCGAAAACCGATCGCATCGACTACCTTGCGGCGGACGGATATCACTATATGATCACCGAAAACAGTGTCAGTCGCCGCGGATATGGAGAGAGCACAATTCGGGCATACGAGCATTTTCAGGAGGATCTGGCATGGATCGGGGCGCATTTTCCCAAGCAGAAAGCGGCGGCAACCCATTACGTCATGATCGAATATATGGCAATGATCGTTGCCATGGGACGAAATAAGACCTACAACCAAGAAATGATTCGGGAGATCAAGAGGATCGTCCGCGCCAACTTGGGAGGTTTTTTGGGCGCCGGATACGTTCCCGTGAAAATGAAGGGAAGCGCAGTGGTGCTGGCAATCAGTTATCGGTTGTTGATTATGATTTATCGATTGATTGGATAATCGGCGACCCTCAGGACAGAAGGAGGAGCTTCAATGAAAAAGCTATGGGACAAGCGGAGCAGCACGATCTTTGTTGGCGCGGTCTTTTTATCGGTGGCGGTGTATCTGCTTTGCGCTCTGTTTTCAGGCGGACGGCTTCTGACGGCGATCTTTTTCCGAAACACCGAGGATGCCTTTATGGATTTCTTTAACTCGGTGCGAGATGCGTCTCAGGGAATTGAGGCGTATACCGTGCGGATGGTGATTTATCCGCCGATGGCGAATCTGATCTTTCGGGTTATTTCCTTTTTTACTCCTGAGGCATACAACAATACCGTGTTTGCCGATCGTCTGAGTTGGAGTGAGTACGGCGTCAACGTGGCGTGGATTATCGCCTTTGTGGCTCTTTGCGTGGCGGCGTTGGCATTGCTTGTGTTCTTCAGCCTGAAGGGACGAGTGGGAGAGCGTGCGGCTCTTGCCGCGGCAGCGGTGGTCGGCGTTCCCTTTTTGAACATGCTGGAGCGCGGAAATATTATGGTTCTCGCATTCCTGTCGCTGATGATCTTTTGGGCAACCTACGATCATAAAAGCGCGCTCGTTCGGGAGCTGGGACTTCTGGCTCTTGCTTTTTCGTTCTCGATCAAGCTCTATCCCATTCTGTTTGCGTGGATCTTGATCGGAGATAAGCGCTATCGGGAATTTATCCGTTGCGCGGTATATAGCCTGATCTTACTGATCGTGCCCTCCTTTGCCTTTGGAGGTCCCTCGTGTCTTTTGACCATCGTTCATAACATTTTGTCCTTCTCCTCGGGTTCGGGCGGTGTGCTGGGTGTGATCAGCCAGTATACGGGACTTCCCGTGTCCTTGATCAGCCTCGGTGCCTATATCTGGTTTGTTTTATGCGGATTGAATTTCGCCTTCTCGGTGTTTTTCTATCGGGAGGAGGGAGAGAGGTGGAAGATCTGGGCGCTTGGCTGTATCGCATTTCTTGCCTTCCCGTCCCTGACCTCTACTTATGCGTGGGCGCTGTTCATTCTTCCCCTTTTGGCGCTCTACAAGGCAGGACTTCCCGCACGGAAGAATCTGGGATACCTGATTCCCATCACCGTTCCGTTCATGCTGTTGCCCATTCCGTTCCACTACGCCGTAACCATGAACGCGGTGGCGGTGTACGTATGTCTCTTTGCCGTTTCGGCGTATGCGCTGTTTGATACGATTCGTGCGGTATGCCTCCGCGCAAAAGAGAAAAAAGCAAGTGAGAATTGATCAAAAATAAATAAGACGAGCCACAACCGTTTGAGGTTGTGGCTCGTCTTTTGTTGTTTCGCTCAAAGCTCGATCAGCTTTTGAACGAGGAAGAGAACGCAGGGCATGGTGGCGATGGAGAGCAGGGTGGAGGTTCCCACGGTCTGCGCCGAGTAGGCGGGAGCAACGTCATAGAGCTCCGCCAGCATGGTGACCGAGGTCGCCGAGGGCATGGAAATGACCACGGCGGCAAATTGGATCCACATGGCGTCAAAGCCAAGAAGCTTCATGAGAAGCGCCATGAAGAGAGGAAGGAAGATCAGCTTAATGAAGCAATGGTAGTAAATCTTTCCCGACCCGAATATCTGCTTGGGCGTTCGGCTTGCCAGAAGCGCGCCGATGATCAGCATGGAAACGGGGGTGCAGAGAGACGAGATATAAGAGAGTCCCATCATAACGGGCTGGGGAATGAAAAATCCCGGGATTCCCTTCATAAGGAAGAAAACGAGACCAATGGCGCTGGGAACCGTTCCGAAGTTTATGAAGATCTTTCGGACAGTCAGCTTGATGTCGTCCCGTCCTCGTGCCAGGATCGAGATGCCCCAAGTCCATACCACCAGATTGAAGCTGACCACGAAGAACGCACCCATAAATGCGCCCCGTGCGCCAAAGAGAGACTCAAGGATCGGAATCCCGATAAATCCCGCGTTGCCGAAAATCGCGGCAAACTCCGAGAGCTTTCGTTCGTCGGGGTGCTTGAAGCGACAGAAGGCAAGGAAGGAAAGAGCACAAAGAAGCGCGTGAGCGCAAAGACCGAAAAGAAAGGTCAGAAAGCCAAGCCCCAGCGTGTCCGCCGCGTAGTCCATGCGGACGAGGGAATAGATGATCAGCGCGGGCTGGGCGATGGTGATGATCAGGCGTGAAAGATTTTTGGAAGCCACGGGGGAAACGACACCCCGCTTGCCCGCCACAAATCCCACGATCAGCATCAGAAAGAGGGTGGCAACCATATTTAAGAGGGCGTAAACATTCATTTTGTCTCCTCTCTGAGCGAATCCAATTTTTCCTTGATCTGCTTCATGTCCGTCAGCATCTCTTCCTTCTTTCGGGGATCGCGCAAGAGAAGCGCGGGGTGATAGACGGCGGTAATGAGCAGATTGCCCTTCTCAAACCAGACTCCGTGCTCCTTGGTGATCTTAAAATCGGGCTTGATCAGCCGCATGGCGGAGATCCGACCAAGGCATACGATGATCTTGGGGCGGATCAGGCGAACCTGACGGCGCAAGAACTCCATGCAGGCATCCTCCTCTGCGGGAAGGGGATCGCGGTTTTTGGGAGGGCGGCATTTGAGAATGTTGGCGATATACACGCTCTCACGGGGGATATCCACGGCGTACAGGTATTGATCGAGGAGCTGTCCCGCTCTTCCTACAAAGGGAGTACCCGTTTTATCCTCGTTCTCGCCGGGGGCTTCTCCCACGAAAAGGAGATCGGCGGTCTGACTTCCTGTACCAAACACGCAGTTGGTTCGGGTCTTATGTAGCTCACAGGCGGTACAATCACAGCATTCGCGGTAGAGCTGATTCCAAGCGTCGTTCATTTTAATCGTTGCCTTTCAAAATTTTTCTGCATTCCATATAGTATCGCTTATCCTCGGCGTGACCCATGGAAAAGGTTTTGCGGGGAAGGGCGCCGTCGAACATGACGGTGGGGAAGAGCTCATCCTTTTCCATACCCGAGAAGAGGAAGCCGATCCGATCGGATTCCTGCGAGAGGGAGACGAGGGAGTCCTCGCCGTGGATGTAGTCCACCTCGGCTTCGGGGTGGGAGCGGAGATAATTGTCGATAAAGTCC
>JAZORA010000037.1:0-10797 GCA_045656365.1 Eubacteriales bacterium
GTCCTTCATCAACCATTCTTTGAACGAGGTCAGGATTTTTATCGATTAAATTTTCTAAAATAAAAAACGCTCCCGTTACCTCTTCATCACTCAAGGTATTTAATATTTTTTCAATATTACCGTTTTCATATCCTGCGTCAAAGGTGAGATAAATCACCTTGTCGCTACAATCATCCCCATGATTTCGATCCACGTAATACCCGTGATATTTCTCCACAATTTGCAAATCGGAGTTTAATTGAGGTTGTTTATGATGGGGATTGCGGGTACAATACCAATTGATCACCCGATCTGATTCCGCTGATACAGAAGAGCTGAATAAAACCATACACGAAAGAGACAGTAACAAAAACAATCGAAACGTTTTTTTCATGTTATCACCTCCTAAGCATAGTTTCTCGCTTTTGGAGACAAATACACCATACAATTCTTGCTCCTCTTTGACTCACTTAACAGCAAAACCAGAAAATAACGAAAAATGAAAAATAAAAAACGGAGAAAGCTTTGCATTCTCCGTTTTTTATCTTTCACATCATGCGAATCAAAGTCAACGCTTACCTTTAACCCGGATTGGCGCACCAGCTTTTGCTGCTCGTCACATTCCAAAAAGCGTTTGACGTATGCGTGTTCTCTAAATTGATGGGGACTGTCGTAATTTACGTTTAACTCCCAAAGATACCGTAGTTGTGATCGCTGATACCAAGAAGGTGAACGCCGCCTTGGATCGCTGTTTCAATCAGTGTTTCGGGCGAGACCTTTCCGCAAAATGAATAGTTCGTGTGTGAATGAAGGTCTTGTATCATATACGCCTCTTGGTCAAATCGCCATCGAGTGAAAGGCTTGGTCACGGTAGAACCAAAGCTCACGAACACCGCAAGAAGCTGCAAATGAAACGGCGTCATCAAAGCCATACAAGAGATCTTCCGCCGAGTGAGCGTCACTATTGAGGATCAGCCTTCCGCCTTTTTCTGCAATTCTTCGAAGAATCCAATCCGAAGGATAAGGAGTAGTTCTCCAGCCGCGAGCAATCGCGCCTGTATTGATCTCAATCAATACGTCCTTCTCAAGAACCGAGTCCAAAGCCTCAAGCGCCATCGCTTGGTAAGAAGAATCCGATTCGTCAATATAATGGTACTTTTCATTGAATTTTGTGACCAAGTCAAAATGTCCGACAATATCGCAATCGGTCTGCTCAACAACCTTAGCAACCTTTCGATAATAGTCCCTCAAAAACGTGTTAAGATCGCCCTCATAAACCTCCGTAATTTGATCCATAAGCAGATCGTAACTGCAGTCTACGGGGATATAAATACCATTCTTGCTGACATAGTGAACCGATCCGATTCGATAGTCACACTCGATCAACTGTGCCGGCGAATCGTAATCCACCTCAAGACCCAATAAAATTTCAATTTGATCCCGATATTTTTCTTTCAAGGCGAGAATTTGATCCCGATAAACCAGCATATCCTCTTCGGTCATGCACCAGTCGGTATCTCCCGGCACATGGACAGGCGTATGACCGGAAAAGCCAAGCGTATGGATACCGAGGTGAATCGCCGCAAGAACCATTTCCTCTGGCGTATTGGCGCCATCACAAAAGACCGTATGCGTATGCAAATTGCAAAGCGGAATCATTTTGTCATCTTCTCCTGCTTCACCTTGTGATCGATCACGTGACGGGAAGCAAGCTCGTTCTTGATATCGTCGAGGGAAATGCCCATTTCGATCATCAGAACCATGACGTGATAAACCAGATCTGCGATCTCATAGATCGTTTCCGCCTTATCGTCTGCCTTTCCCGCAATGATTACCTCCGTGCACTCCTCTCCAACCTTCTTGAGAATCTTATCAATTCCCTTTTCAAATAAGTAGGTCGTATACGAGCCTTCTTTCTTTTCGATTTTTCTGCCCTCGATTACTTTCATCAGTGCTTCAAGAGAAAATTCTTCGGCAAGCTCGCTATGAAACACTTCTTCGCCAAAGCAGGAATCACTTCCCGTATGGCAAGCAGGTCCATCCTTGTATACGGTAACGGTAAGCGCATCACGGTCACAGTCGGTCACGATGCTGACAATATGCTGACGATTGCCCGAGGTCTCTCCTTTTCTCCAAAGACACTTACGAGAACGGGACCAAAAACAGGTCGTACCCTCTTTGATACTGATCTCCAAGCTCTCACGGTTCATGTAAGCAACCGTCAAAACCTTTTTCGATACCGCATCCACCACAACCGCGGGGATCAGCCCTTTTTCATCATATTTTAATTCATCCAGATTGAACATAGCTTTCTCCTTAGTCATTCTTAGAGTCTGACGTTGATTCCATCAGACATAAGCTTCTCCTTCAGTTTTTTAATATCCACTTCGCCGAAATGGAAAATCGAAGCGGCAAGTCCCGCATCCACCTTAGGCAGACTCTGAAATAGAGTCGTAAAGTCTTCCATGGATCCGGCACCACCCGAAGCGATCACGGGAACCTGAACGGCATTACAGACCGCATCCAGCATTTCCAAATCAAAGCCTTGCTTAACTCCATCGGTATCAATGCTGTTTACAACGATCTCACCTGCGCCGTTTTCCACGCCGCGCTTAATCCATTCAATTGCTTCCATACCCGTATCCTCACGTCCACCCTTGTTGAAAACGTGAAAAACACCGTCAACGCGCTTGATGTCCACCGACAATACCACACATTGATCACCGTATTTCTTCGCCGCATGATAGACAAGATCGGGATTGGCGATCGCACCCGAATTGACACTGACCTTATCCGCACCGCACTTTAATACACGGTCAAAATCTTCAAGTGAGCGAATTCCGCCACCAACCGTCAAAGGAATAAACACCTTTGCCGCCGTTTCCCGAAGAATGTCCGTAAACAAGGAGCGATCCTCATAGGACGCCGTGATATCGTAAAATACCAGCTCGTCAGCACCGCATTCGCTATAAAATTCAGCCAAGGATACGGGCGAGGATACGTCCTTCAAGTCCAGGAAATTGATGCCCTTCACCACGCGTCCGTTTTTTACATCCAGACACGGAATAATTCGTTTTGTAATCATGTATGCTCCTTTGCGACGGAAATCGCTTCGGAAAGATCTACCGCGCCCGTATAGAGTGCCTTTCCGAGGATCGCGCCGTAAATCTTCATTTCAGAAAGCCGACGAACGTCCTCTAAAGACGAGACACCGCCTGAAGCGATAATCTTCAAGGTGAAGCGTTCAGACAATTGACGATACAGCGAAAGGTTGGTGCCCTGCATCATACCGTCCTTGGAAATATCCGTACAAATGATCGTCTTAACACCAATGGACTGAACTGTCTGGCAAAAATCAAAGCAGGAAATCGCGGATACCTCAAGCCATCCTTTGATTGCTACGAAGCCGTCCTTGATATCAATACCTACCGCAATATGATTTGGATATTTCCGAACCGCTTCCTCTAAAAACTCAGGATCGGTAACCGCAGCAGTTCCAATGATCACGCGATCCACGCCCAATCGAATGTACTTTTCTACAGTTTCAATGTTTCGAATGCCGCCGCCTACCTCAACCGATAAATTGGTTTGTTCAACAATTGCTCGAATGGTCTCAAAATTCGCCGTACAGCCGTCTTTGGCGCCATCCAAGTCAACTACGTGCAAAAACTCAGCTCCGGCTGTCTCAAAGGATTTTGCGACCTCTACGGGATTATCGTTGTACACCGTGACCTGTTGATAGTCACCTTTTTTCAAACGAACGGCGCGACCGCCAATCAAATCAATGGCGGGAATGATATTTAACATGCTTCAACCTCACAAAATGCTTTCAAAATGGCAAGTCCAACCTTGCCGCTTTTTTCGGGATGGAACTGGGCTCCCCAAACGTTTCCGTTTCGAACGGCAGCCGTCAGCTCCCTTCCGTACTCCGCCGTTGCGATCACGTATTCATCGCATTCCGCCGCATAATAGGAATGCACGAAATACACGCAATCTCCCTCCTCCACATATTGGAGCAGCGGATCCTTCGGTGTTTTGATCAACAAAGGATTCCAACCGATATGAGGGATTTTCAGATCCTTTGGAATTACGTCACCAATCGGACGAACCGCACCGGGAATCAAACCCAGGCCCTCGTGCTCACCGTATTCAAAGCTTTTTTCAAAAAGCATTTGCATACCGAGGCAAATCCCAAGAAGAGGCTTCCCTTTTCCCGTTTCCTCCAGAATTATCTGATCCAATCCGCTTCGTCTGAGTTTTTCTGCCGCATCGGCAAATGCGCCGACGCCGGGAAGAATAATCTTTTCCGATGCTCGAATTACGTCTGGATCCGAGGTAACGATGACCTCTTTACCAATGGCGCCAAAGGAACTCTTTAAGGAAAAGAGATTTCCGACACCATAATCCACAATTGCAATCATACCAGCATTCCCTTCGTTGACGGAATTTTATCTGCCTTCTCGGGATCGATGGAAACCGCGTCATGCAAAGCATGGGCAAACGCTTTGAACGAGCCCTCGATCAAGTGATGCGAGTTCTTACCGTCTAACTGTTGAAAATGCAAGCAGATCTTAGAATTGCGAACGAAGGCGGCAAAAAACTCCTCTGCCAGCTCGGTATCAAAATCACCGATCTTCTCGGCGGGAATTTCCAACTTGAAAGAAAGATAATCGCGTCCCGAAATATCGATGGCGCAAAGGATCAACGCTTCGTCCATGGGAAGGATCATGCTGCCATAACGACGGATTCCCTTCGCATCGCCCAAAGCCTTGGCAAATGCCTGCCCGAGGCAAATACCGATATCCTCAACGCTATGATGGTAATCTACCTCGACGTCTCCGTTACAGCGCACAGCCAGATCAAAGCTTCCGTGCGCGGCAAACAGGGTCAGCATGTGATCCAAAAAGCCGCAACCGGTATTCTGATCTGCTATTCCGCTTCCGTCCAAATTCAATTTTAATTCAATATCGGTCTCCGCAGTTTTTCTCTTGATTTCCGCGTTTCTCATGATTTTATTCCTTTTCTTTTTCGTTAAAAATGCTTTCGATCGCAGACAACAGACAATCCATCTGTTCCTTTGTACCAACGGTAATACGATTGTAATCACAAATTAAAGGCTTATTGAAGTGGCGAACCAAAATGCCACGCTCCTTCAATGCCAGATAAAGCGCTTCTCCACCGATCTTGGGAGATTTTGCAAAAATAAAGTTCGCCTTAGAATCGGTACACTCAAATCCCATCTCCTGAAGCTTATCTTCGGTATACTCGCGAACCTCTGCGATTACCGCACAATTTTTAACGTAGTACGCATCATCATCAACTGCCGCCTCTCCTGCTAAAAGGGTCAGGCGGTTAATGTTGTAGGGATTCGTGGAAAATTTGATCTTTTCAAGATCGGCAATCAAATCTTGATGTCCAAAGGCAAAGCCAAGTCTTGCTCCCGCCATAGAACGAGATTTGGAATAGGTACGAACCACCAAAAGATTGTCATATCGATGAATGAGATCCAAGCAGGATTCGCCACCAAAATCCACGTATGCTTCATCAATGACAACAACGAAATCCGGATTGGCAGAAACGATCTGCTCAATCTCGTTCTTCGTCAACGCAATTCCGGTCGGCGCGTTGGGATTTGCGATCACAACGTTTGCATTGTTTCCCATGTAATCCGATGGATCGATCGAAAAATCAGATTTTAAGGGGACTTCCGTATAGCTCACACCGTAAAGATCGGCATACACCCGATAGAACCCGTAAGAAATATTGGGAAATTTAACGGGATGATCGGTTGCGTTGCAAAACGCCATAAAGGAAAAATTTAAAATGTCGTCCGATCCGTTGGAAACAAAGACGTTTTCGACTCCAACCGAATATAGGTCCGAAAGCTTCTTCTTCAGATTCTTACAAACGGGATCGGGATAGAGATTCAGGCGTGACACCGCATCCTCATTGATCGCCTTCAAAACTCCATCGGACGGCGGAAACGGTGATTCATTGGTATTTAATTTAACATACTGCATGTCAGTCGGCTGCTCACCGGGGGTATATGCCTCCAAGCCGCTGAATTGCGCGTTCATAAATCGACTCATAAAAACTCCTGATTACTTTTCATCCTCAAAGCGAATCACAGCACTCTTTGCGTGTGCGCCCAAGCCCTCTTTATTCGCAAAATATTCTATATCACGACAAACGTTTTCGAGCGCTTCGCGTGTATAATAGGTAAACTGTGTTTTCTTTACAAAGTCATCCACCGACAAGGGGCTGGAAAATCTCGCCGTTCCGCTGGTGGGAAGCGTGTGGTTCGGACCTGCAAAGTAGTCGCCCAGGGCTTCGGGACAATATTTTCCCATGAAGATCGATCCCGCATGTTGAATACGATCCAAATAACGGAAGGGATCGTCCACGCAAAGCTCCAAATGCTCGGGAGCGATGCTATTGGCTACTTCTACCGCTTGCATGATATCATCGGTGATGATGATCTTACCATTCCGGTCAATGGAATGTCTTGCGATTTCCGAACGGGAAAGCATAGGAATCTGACGTTCCAGCTCATTGGAAACCGCTTTGGCAAGATCCATCGAATCGGTTACCAGCACCGCGCTTGCCATTTTGTCATGCTCTGCCTGCGACAAAAGATCGGCGGCAACGTAAGTAGGATTACAGGTTCCGTCTGCAATGACGAGAATCTCACTGGGTCCCGCGATCATGTCGATCGCTACCTTGCCGAACACCTGCTTTTTCGCTTCGGCTACAAAAGCATTTCCCGGACCTACGATTTTGTCAACCGCGGGGATTGTTTCGGTACCGTATGCCAACGCGGCAACCGCCTGAGCACCGCCAACCTTGAATACTCGCTTTACACCGGCAAGCTTAGCGGCAGCCAAAATCACCGGATTTACCGTTCCATCCTTTGACGGAGGCGTAACCATGACGATCTCCTTGCATCCTGCAATTTTGGCAGGAATGCTGTTCATCAGAACGGAGGATGGATAAGCCGCAGTTCCTCCGGGGACGTACAAGCCGACCTTCTCAATCGGAATCACCTTCTGTCCGATCACAACGCCATCCTTTTCGTTGATCAGGAAGCTGTTGCGAACCTGTCTTGAGTGAAAGGCATAAATATTCTCAGAAGCCTTTTTGAGAATTTCCACGAATTCGGGATCAACGGACGCAAGCGCCGCATCCATCTCTTCTTCACTTACCTCCAGAGAGGAAAGCCTTGCTTTATCAAATTTTTCGCAATACTCGTAGAGCGCCGCATCCTTTCTCGCCCTTACGTCTTGAATGATATCAAAAACAATACTTTCTACACTTTTCGTATCACCGATCTCTCGAGAAAAAATCTCAGATTGATCGATTTCATTATAACGAAACAAACGAATCATTTTGTCCTCCAGAATTTCGTTTTACGCATTCTCGCTTAGAATCCTATGAATCTGATCACAAATATCACGGATTCCTTCGTTTTTAAATTTGTAGCTTGCCTTGTTTGCGACCAGTCGAGCACTAATGTCTACAATATCGCTCTTAGGCTCCAAATCGTTTTCATAAAGGGTTTTTCCCGTTTCAACGATATCGACAATCACATCGGACAATCCAAGAATTGGTGCAAGCTCAATGGAACCGTTCAGCTTGATGATATCAATTTCACGGCTCATGGATGCGTAATAAGCTTTTGCGATATTCGGGAACTTTGTTGCCACACGCAGTGTACGGTCACGACGGTCAACAAAATCCTTTTTCGCGGCAACTGCCATACGACACTTGCCCATACCCAGATCTGCCAGCTCGTAAATATCAGGAGAATATTCCAGAATAATATCTTTGCCCGCAATTCCGATATCCGCCGCGCCCCGCTCAACGTAGATGACCACGTCCGAGGGCTTAACCCAAAAATATCGAACCCCCTTGTCGGGATTTTCAAATATAAGCTTTCTGCTCTCCTCATGAATGGAGGGACATTCAAAGCCCGCTTCTTCAAATACGCGATAGGCTTTTTCTCCCAATCTTCCCTTGGGGAGCGCAATATTAATCATTGGTTTCAAGAGTGTTCATGCCTCCATTTTTCCAGATAATCATTTGACGGTAGGTAACCATCGGGTCGGGAGCTGATGTCAAAAGAACTCGTTTCCCTTCCTCTAGTAACCGTTTTTGCTCAGCGAGTACCTCCGACATATCGGAAGCAGAATCATACACCATAACAACGTCAACGTCGTATTCGTTACGGTTATCAGGCAAAAACGCCAAACGATCCAAATATACGGCAAAACCGATAGCGCCCGATTTTTTCCCAAGCTTCTCTAAAAGACGATCGTATCGTCCTCCCGATAAAACACTGTCGGGGATTCCGTTGATATACCCCTTAAAAATCACGCCGTCGTAATACGTCACGTCATTTACAATCGAAAAATCCAAGAAAAGACGATCATCCAAATCATAAGACGAAAGAATGTCCAGCATTTGCTCGAGCTGATTGAACGCCAAACGCATCTTTTCTCCAACAAGAAGCTTTTTGAGGATCGGCATTGCCTGACGGATGGGAAGATAAAGATCAACCAGCGCATTCAGCTTCTCACAAATTTCCTTGGAAATCTGCTTTTTCTCACAGAGCAAAGACAATGCGTGATGGTTTTTCTGTCCCATCAAATCAATGATCTCGCCACGGTCTGCTCCATCAAGCCCCGCTTCATCCAAAAGTCCTTCAATGATTCCCATATGGGAAAGATCCAGAATATAATCGTTCCCGATCGTTTCAAGACTACGCAGAGCGAGCATAATCACCTCGCACTCGGCATAGAGATCAATCTGACCAATACACTCCAAGCCTGTCTGCATGATTTCTCGAAATCCATCACTGTCTGCCGAGGTACGGTAAACGTGTTCGTTGTAACAGAGCTTGTGGGTAACCGTTTCATGATCGGAAACGTTTTTTACAATCGATAAGGTAACGTCAGGCTTTAGCGCCAACAGCTTACCATTGGTATCAGTAAAGGATAAAATGCTTTGGCTGACCAAGAAGTTCTTGTTATGAGCATACAGATCGTATTCTTCAAATTTGCTGATTTTATACAGTGAATATCCGTATTGCTTATACAAAGCTCTCAGACCGTAAATCGCCTGCTCCTCACTTCTGAATACTCCATCAAGAAGCTTCATGCATTCTCCTCCTTGATTCTTTCCAGAATCTTGGCGTAACCGCCTGAACCATAAGAGTACGAACGATTAACACGGCTAATGGTTGCCGTGCTTGCGCCTGTTTCTTCCACAATTTTATTATATACAACCTGCTCAGAAAGCATCTTCGCAACAAGCATGCGCTGAGAAATATCCAGTATTTCCTTATGCGTCATCAAGTCCTCTAAAAGGCTTCTGCATTCCTGCTCGTCCTTTACGGAAACCAACGCCTTTACAAGCAATTGATAGCCTTCATTCTCTAACAAATTCATGGTTTTATCTCCTTAAAACTTTAATGCTTTAACATGATAACACAATAAAGTATGATTGTCAATAGTTTTTAGCAAGAAAATGTAAATTTTCTTCAAAAAATATAAAAAAGATACCGCAAAAGGACGATGCATTTTGCGGTATCAACGCGAGAGCAAAAACTATCCTTTCGTATTGCCCTTTCGACGAAGACGCGAAAGGATACGACGCATAAAAAATACCGTGCGGCGAAGGGGCATGCAGCACCATAAAACAACGTATAAACGATATCGAAACGTGGTACATTCAATTCTTCGATTTCCTCGAAAAAACGATGGAACATAGGCAATCATCTGATCATGGCGAACGCCTCTCTCGAGTGTTACCTGATGATCACCGCATAGCGTGAAGCTTCCATCCGTTTCAATTCTCAGAATCCGATGTAAAACAAAATGCCCGTCATCTCTTCGATAAAATACAATATCATGCTTACGAATTGACCGATCGCTGTCTCGTTTTAAAACAACCGAATCACGCCCCTCTACAATGAGTGGGAGCATACTCGTTCCCTTTGGAAATAGTCGAAATTCTCCGCCACCTGCCAAAACCTCGTCAATCACGGGAAAGGCGGACTGTAAATCAAACGTTTCGTTATTCAAGAATATTGGCTCCTTTTAGAATGTCAATAAAGCCGTCCACATCGCGTTCAACCGTTGCTCGATCCACATCATATTCCCGAAGAATTGCCTCAATGATCTCTTCTCTTTCACAACCTTCGGCAAGCTGTGTCCAAATCACCTTACCCGTTTCATTAAGCTTGATCATTCCATTGAAAATTTTACTGGCCTCACCCAGTGCCACCACAACACTTTGTCCTGCAATTTCTCTGATTACAAATCCTTGCCTAATTTTCATATGATCTCCTATCCTACATTTGACATTTGATGTTTAATTCTTCATTCCGTCGTATGCAACCTGTGCCGCATCCGGACTCATATTACATTCCAAAACATAACATGGAACCTGTCGAAGCATTCGATCCAAAAGCGGAAATAACGCGTCAACCGTTTCAATATCCTCCGGTGTCAGTACCTGATGGAACACACGTAGCACGGCCTCTTCCGCATCAATTTTTCTGATTCGATTCACCTGGGATCGCTCGAGAAAGCAAATTGCATTCAGCGGTACCGACGTATTGCGCTGAAGCCCTTCTTTTCCGCACCATGGCGTTCCGTAAGCCAACAAATCCTCACCAGAAAAGCGAAGAATTGGCTTGTCACCATTCACTACGTGAACATCCGGGCCGAATTTTTTCTGCCAAAGTCCAATATGCGTAGATTTTCCCGTACCGCTTTTCGCGGCGAAAGCATATCCGGGACCCTCGTATTCTATCAC
>JAZORA010000038.1:0-9272 GCA_045656365.1 Eubacteriales bacterium
GGTGTGATATAATACACGGTAGTTTATGTTGAAAAGAGGTAAGAACGTGGCAAAGGGATTGTTTGCGCCTACCGATATGACATCGGGCGCTCCTTGGAAAAGTATTGTTTTGTTTACGCTGCCGATGTTGATCGGCAACATTGCCCAACAGCTTTATAACACGGTGGATAGCATCGTGGTTGGAAAATATATCGGCGACAATGCCTTGGCGGCGGTTGGGAGCGCAGGACCGCTTCTCAATATGCTCCTCGTATTGTTTATTGGGATTTCCGCAGGCGCCAATATTATGGTATCTCAATATTTTGGCGCGAAGAATCGGGAAAGTCTTTCCTATACCATTGGAAACTGTCTGACGGTTACGGCGATTGCCTGTGGAATATTGATTCTGGTGGCAGCGCCCCTCATTCGTCCGATTCTCGTAATGCTCAATACCCCCGAGACGATTCTGGACGGATGTGCCGATTATCTGATGATCTCTCTTATTGGCATTGCGGGTATGGCGTACTATAATATCCTCAGCAGCATCCTCCGCGGCATGGGAGATTCCTATTCCGCTCTGATCTACCTTTTGATCGCTACGGTTTTGAATATCGGATTGGATATCTTCTTCGTGGCCAAGGTCAATATGGGCGTGGGCGGCGTGGCATTAGCAACGGTGATCGCACAGTTTGTGTCCTCGATTCTTTGCTGTATCAAGCTTTCCCGCATGCGAGAGCATTTCGACTTCGGCTGGAGGTATTTAAAGCCAAAGGCTTCTTTTGTCAAGATCCTCGTTCGTCTTGGACTTCCCTCGGGCGCGACACAAGCCATCTTCTCCTCGGCGATGATCGTTGTGCAGTCGCTTACCAATCAGTTCGGTGAGCAGTTTATTGCCGCAAACGTGGTGATCATGCGTGTGGACGGCTTTGCTATGATGCCGAATTTCTCCTTTGGTACGGCACTGACCACCTATGCGGGGCAGAACGTGGGCGCGGGGCTTTACGACCGCGTGACCAAGGGCGCGAAGCAGGGAGCACTGTTGGCGGTAGGATGCTCTACCGTAATCACGGGAATTATTCTTCTTTTCGGTAAGAGTCTGATGGGCGTCTTTACCGATACGGCCGAGCTGGTGGAGCTCAGCTATCGACTGATGACCATTCTGGCGGCGGGCTATATTGCCGTTGCCGTGACCCAAAGCCTATCGGGAATTATGCGAGGGGCGGGCGATGCCATGACCCCCATGTGGATCTCGCTCATTACCACGGTAGTCATGCGCGTACCCCTCGCGTACGGAATTTCTTATCTGACCCGTACGCCCGAGCTTCCCGTTGGACGTTGCGAGTGTATTCAGATTTCCTTGCTCTCCTCCTGGGTTCTGGGTGCGATTCTCACCTTTATTTTCTATCGAATGGGACGTTGGAAAACCAAAGCTATCCGACAGGAATAATCAAAAAAAGGAAACGACGGAATCAATCTTCCGTCGTTTCCTTTTTTGCTGTTTTCTTGAGGATCTGATAATATACGAAATAAAATGCAACGATATAGATGAGGAACAGCCCGAGAACCGAGAGGGGATAGAGAATGGGATTTCCGCTTACCCAGTTGAAAACGATATCGTAGGGCGTTCCGTCGCCTCTTGAAAGAAACATATAGTTGCTGTCGGTAAAAATGTTTGCGATATACGCCAAAATACAGAATCCAACCATGATGCAGAAGGTCAGGGAAATGTTCTTCCGTTTCATGCTTGCCATACCCACGATTAAGATGTAGAGGGCGGCAAAGCCCGATATGGAGTGGGTTACACCCGAAACCACGTTATCAAAGGAAAGCACGGGATAGCAGGCGTAGTTCTGTCCCGCACCATAGGTCCCGAGAACCGCGCCGAGCACACCGAAGATCATGACAAAATCCAAGGATGCCTCCTTGATGCGCCCCTTGGAAAAGGCGGCAAGGGGAAGCGTGATCAGCATGATGCTGCATAAAAACAAGGGAAGCTCATACAGCCAATGCCAAGGATCCTCGTGACGAAAGCAGAGAAAGACGATCTTGAATAGCTCGATGGCATCGATGAGAACGGCAGAAACAATTAAAACCTTGTTTTTATCCTGGTCGCTTTTCTTTTGATAATGCATGCCCAAGAGGATTGCGGCAAGAACCATCAATACCATCAGGCTTGAAACAAACGCCAAATGCTGCCAGGAGAGATATCCATCGGCAGGACGAGTATATCCGCCTATACCAAAAAACTCCTTCATAGTAGCTCCATTCAAATCAAAATGTCTGGGATTTTTCTGCCGTTGATTGATCAAACGGCAAAAAACGACATATTTATTATAGCAAAAAAAACGGTATTTGTACAGATATATTTACAAAAAAATAAAAAATGACGGACGGTCAAAATTCAACTTTTTCCGTTCGTCATTTTTTTAAATTACGTGGCTTTTTTGTAGTTCGAAAATTCGCTCGAATATTGTCTGGATTCATCCTCCATGACCCACATGGCTTCTACGTCCGAGAGGGATTCCACCAGTGCAAGTCCCTCCTCGAGGGGCATGCAGAAGAGGGCGGTGGACAAGGCATCACCCAGAGCGGAGTCCTTGCAGACCACCGATACCGAACGGTAGCCCTCGGCAGGGAAGAGTGTATTCGGATTGATAATGTGGTGATAATTGATCCCATTTACGGTATAATAGCGCTGATAGGAACCGCTGGTAATGAGCGATTCGCCCGTCAAGTGCAAGTATTCCAGATAAGCCTCGTCGGCATCCTCGATCGGGTTTTCGATTCCTGCCGTCCATGGCTCGCCGTCGGGCTTTGAACCGATGGTTCGTACGTTGCCGCCTACGTTTAAAACGTACCCCGTGATTCCTTGCTCTTCAAGGGAGCGAGCCACCGCCTCAACGGCGTAGCCCTTGGCGATCGCGCCCACGTCTAAGGTCATTGCGGGGTCGGACAGCCATACGGTGGATGCTTCCTCGTCGATGATCAGAGAATCAATATTGGTGTGCTTCGCCGCCTCAAGAAGAAGCTCTCTTGGCGGAAGCTCTGCCGCCCACGGCTCGTCCAGTCCCCGCGTGCGATAATCGTGCCAGATCGAGAGAACGCTTCCCATGGCGACGTTCACCGTTCCGCTTGTGGCTTCGTACATCTCTTTTGCGTAGCTCAGCATGTCGATGATCCGTCGATCCACGGTCACGACCCGATGTGCTCCTTCCGTCAGCTCGTTGACGGTACAGAGGTTTTCCATGCCGTCAAAACGGTGATAAATGGTAAACAATCGGTGGTATTCCTCCAACTGAAGCAGGATCTCCCGGCTGACTTGCTTAAACTCCTCCTCGGTGGTCTCGTAGCCCGTAATGGTCGTTGCGGTATCGAAATAATCCAACGAATACGCGCTGAATTTCTTCTTGGTCTGTCCGCAGGACGTAAAGGAAAGGGAAGAGAGCAGAAGCGCCATCAATAAAAGGAAGGAAAGGAGTCTATGTGATTTCATTGATACCTCCATGATTTAAAAAAGGGAGGAAGACCTCCCTTTTTACAAAAATGCCATCAGCCGATCTTTTTAGCAGCCTTAACGAATCCGCTAACGGTAATCGTGCATCCCGCAGCCTGAAGGTCTGCGTTGCCCTTGTAATCGGTACCCATCAGTCCTTCGATCTCGCTTGCAGTCTTGCCGATACAAGCCGCGTCAAAGGCAGCAGCCTGCTCGAACCATTCCTTTGCGGCACCGGCGTAAGCCTTCATGCCGTAGTTTTCACCCTGCTCCTTCTTGGAGAGAACCGCCTTCTTGGCATCAAAGGTGGATTTTCCTGCCTCGTCAAAGGTGAAGCTTACCTCAACCGAATCGCTGCTTGCGGCAACTACCTTGCCCTCTGCGTTGACGGCAGCGGCAAAGAAGTTCGTCTCAACCTTGTTGGAGCCGTTCTTCTCTTCGGTTGCGTCCGTGGTGGTCTGGGTGGTAGCAACGCCCAGCTTCAGGGTCTCGTTTGCGGTTGCTTCGGATGCGCTTGCGTTTGTGATTGCCTTTTCTACCGCAACGGCAAAATCAGAAACGAAAATGGTGCAGCCGGCACTCAGAACCTCGTCCGTACCCTTTCCGTTTTCAGCAACCAATGCCTTGACCTCGTCAGCGGTCTTTCCAACGATCAGCGCGCAGAATGCGTCAGCCTGCTCGAACCATTCCTTTGCGGCACCACCGTGGGTAACCATGTTGTAGTCCGCGCCTGCTTCGTATTTGGTCGTAAACTCGGTGTTGGCAACAGCCTTGCCGTCTGCGGTATAGCCAACCTTGTTGTCGGCGCAGTCAATGAACGCCTTTACGATCTTGCCCTCGTCGTCTACGAGAACAGCGGCGGCAGTGACGGTTGCCTGACCCTGACCTGCCTTATCTTCGGTTGCGTCGGTAGCCGATACGTCAACAGAAACGCCAAGGCCCAGCTTGAGGGTAGGCTCTTCCTTTTTACATCCCACAAAAGCAAGTGTAGAGACTAAGAGGATCATTGCCATGAATAAGGTAAATACTTTTTTCATTATCGATATTCCTTTTCAATATTATTTATTATCGTTAATAGTGTACCATGTTTTTTTGGGATTGTCAACAAAAAGAGCAATTTTTATAAAATGCGGTGCTTGGGTATCCGTCGGATCAAAAACGCGCCGCAAAGTCCGATCAGAATGCCCGAAATTGTTCCCGTCACGGTCAGAATGATCAGATAATAGGCAAGCTGGGGGGTATCCAAGAGAAGCATTGCCACAAGGATCTGTCCCAGATTGTGCGCTACACCACCCGCCACGCTGACTCCCACAGGGGAGAGCAGATCGGATTTTTTTAGAAGTCCCATCACAAGAAGACTGAGAAGGGCTCCTGCGAGACTGTATGCCAGCGTCATCGCATTTCCAAACAGCAGAGCGGAAACGAAGAGACGCACAAGGGATACTGTGGCGGCACTGCGAAATCCAAAGCAGTAGAGGGCAAAAACGATGGCGACGTTGGGAAGTCCGATCTTAATTCCGGGAACGGCAACGAATAGGGGTGGGATCAACAGCTCCACGTAGGCTAACAACAGCGCCACCGAAGCAACAAGACCCAAAAAGGCAATTCGATTGGTTTTCTTTGATCTGTCTGTCACGAGCTTGCCCTCCCTTACGAGATGATATCGGGTACGTCCTTACCCGACGATTGAATTTCTACCACCACTCCGTTGGGGAGACAGATGATGCTTTCTCCGTCAAATCTGACAGGGCGGTGAGAGACGCAGATCCCGTCAGGACAAGAGGCGTACTGCATGTACGCCTCTCCGTCCTTGATGATCAATTGATTGGATTCGTCCCCGCTTACGATCTCGACCGTACGGTCCTCGGACAGGGAATATTCTCCCCAAAGCTCGCCGTCCTTGGTGACACGAACCGTTCCACCCTCTTGGCGAAGGAGAAACAGAACGAGCAAGGCCGATAGGACGATCAGTACCAAAGCCGCGACCAAAATCAGGTCGAGTCTTTTTTTCGTGTGCGTGGCATGTTCGTTTTTATCCATCGATCGCTCCATAAATGGTTTTTAGTGGGCGTTCGCACCCTCGGGGATTTTGTCGGAGACGAGACTCTTCAAGCAGCCCGTCGGACATCCTGCGGTACAAAGACCACAGCCCGTGCATTTTTCGTAATCGATCACGGCGCAGTTGTTTATGACGGTAATTGCTTGATTCGGACAAGCCTTTTCACACTTCTTACAACCGATACAAGCGTTTTTGCACGACTTTCTTGCCTCAGCACCCTTATCCTGATTGCTACAGAATACCGCAACAGCCGTATCCTCGGGGATCATGGAAATGATCTTTCTCGGACAGGTCTTTGCGCAAAGACCGCAACCAAGACAACGGCTCGTGTCGATTCGCGCGATTCCGTCGGCGACACAAATGGCGTTTGCGATACAGACCTTGGCGCAGTCACCGCAGCCAAGACAGCCAAAGCGACAAGCGGCGGGACCTCCGTAGAGCATCGAACGTGCCCGACAGGAATCGATTCCCACGTAAGTAGCCTTTTGGGTGACGGCATCACAGGTTCCGTTGCAGTGAACGAAGGCAACCAGACTCTTGGTTTTGCCGGTCTCCACCCCAAGGAGCGCGCCAATTTCCTTGGCCGTGGCTTCACCGCCGGGAATACAAAGGTTCGGCTTTGCATCTCCCTTTGCCAATGCCTCGGCGTAATCGTTACAGCCCGCATAGCCGCAAGCACCGCAGTTGGCGCCGGGAAGACACGCTCTAATATTTTTGGTTTGTTCATCCTCTTCTATTCCAAAGAAACGCATACAGAGGGCGAGAAGGATGCCGAGCACCAAGCTAACGGTTGCCACCACCGCAAGGGAAGTCAAAATTTCAATAATCATGATAACCTCCTTACGCAAAGAGCTGATCTACGATTCCTGCCAAGCCCATAAAGGCAAGAGAAATAAAGGAAGCGGCAATCAGCGTAATGGCAACGCCGCGGAAGCTCTTGGGGACCTGCGTCTCGTCGATGCGAGAACGGAGACCCGAGAAGAGAACCATGGCGAGAAGGAATCCAAGTCCACAGCCCAGAGAGCTGACGAGAGATTCCACAAATCCATAGCCGTCGGTGATGTTGTTGATCGAAACACCCAGAACCGCGCAGTTGGTGGTGATCAGCGGCAGATATACGCCAAGCCCCTTGTGGAGGGCAGGAGAGAACTTCTTGAGGAAGATCTCAAGCATCTGTACCAGCGACGCGATGATCAGGATAAAGACGATGGTCTGCATATAACCAAGCCCAAAGCGATCCAGAACGAAGGTCTGAATGGGCCAGGTGGCAAGCGTTGCCAGAAGCATGACCGCGGTAACCGAAATACCCATGCCCACTGCCTGGTTCAGCTTTTTGGAAACGCCGAGGAAGGGGCAAATGCCAAGGAATCGGCTAAGAACGTAGTTGTTGACCAATACGGAGGACAACAAAATAATGACCAGAGCCTTAAAGTCCATTTACGCTTCCTCCTTTCCTCCCGCACAATTGGCGGAATGGCAATGCGATGCGCTGGGACAGCCCGCGCAGGAAAATTCGGTTTTCTTCGGACCCTTGCCCGAGGTGATGACGTAAACCAGAGCGATCATGAGGCCGTAGACCACCATGCCGCCGGGAGCCTTTACGAGAAATTCGATCTTGTAATTCTCAAGGAAGGGAATTGCCATGCCTGCGAAGCTTGCCGCACCCAGTACCTCGCGAATGGTTGCGATGGCGCAGAGCGCAAGCGTAAAGCCAATGCCCATGCCTACGCCGTCCAGCGCCGACTTGCCGACCGAGTTCTTGCTGGCGAACATTTCGGCTCTGCCGAGAATGATGCAGTTTACAACGATCAGTGCCAGATAAACGCCCAGCATCTCAAAGAGCGCGGGGAAGAATGCCTGCACCAGCATTTGGACGACGGTCACGAAGCCCGCAATGATAACGATATAACAGGGAATACGAACGCTGTCGGGAATCACCTTGCGAAGCAGGGAGATCAGCATATTGGAGCAGATCAGTACCATCATGGTGGCAATGCCCATACCAAACGCGCCAAAGACGTTGGTGGTGGTTGCCAGAGTCGGACAAGTACCAAGGATCAGCATCAGAACGGGGTTTTCCTTGAGGATTCCGTTGGTAAGCACAGAAAGTGAATTGTTCTTTTTCATTACCGGTTACCCTCCTCTAAAACTTTTACGGCTTCAAAGGCGCGAAGTATCGCCTTCTTGTATCCGTCGGTGGTCAGTGTCGCGCCCGTAATGGCGTCGATCTCGTTATAATTTGCCTCGGTCTTTCCGTCGAACTGACCGTAGAAGGACTCATCGGCACAGGCGGATCCGATTCCGTCGGTTTCCTTCTGGGAAAGGGTCAGACAGTCGATGATCTTGCCCTCGGCGGTCAGAGAAACGCGGATCAGGATATATTCGCCCGATGCGGGGTGATACTCGTCCCCGCCCGTAATTCCGTAGCCCGCGGCTTCGATTTCCAGAATATAATTGCCCGTCGCGGTCTTCTTAGCCGATACGACACGCTTATGGATTCCCTCATAATCCGCAAGGTTCAGGTCGGTAGTCTTGGTGGCGTTGATGAGCGACATGGCATCCTTGACGGTCTTGGCGTCTGCCTCGGAGGCGTCACCGAGAACCGTTCCGCTTGCGTCAATGGCGATAAACCTCTCACCAATGACACACACCGCGCCCGTTTCGTTCTTCGAGAGGTAGACGGCATCGATTCCGTCGATTACCTCGACGAAGAAATACTTGTTGAACTCACCGGTTGCCGAGGGAAGTGCCTCGGACAGATTGTCGTTGAGGATCTCCTCCTCACTTCTCAGATCCACCGATCCGCCGCCCAGAATGACAACCGCATTCAAAGCATCCTTAACTGCCGCGCGATAGGCTGCGGTCGTCTTGGTTGCGCCCGAAACCGTGTCAACACCGTCCACGGTGTCAAGGGTCTTTCCAACAAAAGAGGGGGAGAAGGCGTCAACCGCCGCGCCACCAATGGCGGGGGTCTCCGCGGAGGACAGCATCTTCGTGCCCACAACCGTACCGTCGGGGGCGATGCCGCACATCAGAACCATGCCCGAGGAATAGCCCGTGGTGGTGAGCTTGATGACGTATCCGCCGTTGGAGGCGCGCCAAGCATCGGTCACGGTGGCGGGAAGGGTGTAGGTGCTCAGGTCAATTGCTTCAAAGCTTCCGCCCTCGGGCAATACCTCAAGGAGTGCCGCATTGGCGGTCTTTTGAGCGTTTTCTTCAATAATGGGAGAGGTGATGTAATTGGTAAGAGCAAGCGCCACGGTAACGACTGCGCAGATGCAAACCAGCACGACAATGCTCATAATTGATTTTTTCATGCCTTTTGACCTCCAAAGATTTTACGCGCGGTCAGCTTCTCAATGTAGGGGTTCAGTATGTTCATAAAGAGGATCGCAAAGGATACGCCCTCGGGATATACGCCGAAGTAGCGGATCAGGAAGGTAAAAAGACCCGCGCCCAAGCCGAAGATCAGCTTGCCCATTTTGGTGTCGGGCGAGGTGACGTAATCGGTTGCCATAAAGATCGCGCCAAGGAGAAGTCCTCCCGAAAGCACGAGAGAAAGCGCCTTGATGGGATCAAAGCCCTCCATGAGGAAGGAAAAGAGAAATACGCTTCCTACGAAGGAAACGGGAATGTGCCAGGTGATCACACGGCGAATGAGCAGATAAGCAAAGCCGATGAGAAGAGCAAGCGCGCAGGTTTCACCGATGAAGTCGGAGGCCAAGCGGTCTTAGGAAGACA
>JAZORA010000039.1:0-3300 GCA_045656365.1 Eubacteriales bacterium
CCCTCGTAAACCAGATTGCGAAGGGCGGGGTGGATCATATTGTGAGCGTAGTCGCAGTCGAGAAGATGGGTGGCGAAATGGAACGCCAAGCGGTTCTCGATGTCGATGAGCACGTGATGTCCCGAAGCCGAGCTCCAGCCAAACTCTCCCACGGGAGAGAGACAGAGGGAGACGGTGGGGTCTACGTGTACGCGTCCGCAAAGTCCAAAGCCGTAGCCAAAGCGACGGGTGGTAACGAAATCGTCTCTCTGAATGTCCGAGAGATGGTTTTCGGTAAACAGTCGGATGGTTTCGGGCTTCAGGATCTGATAGCCGTTTTCCGCCGTTCCGCCACAGGCAATGGGAGTGATGATCTTCATATACTCATCCACCGAGCCAAAAAGCCCCGCTCCGCCGCCGTCATAGCGTTCGGTGAAGCGATACACGTTCCGCGAGGGGATCTGTACGGGGATCGCCGCGCCGCGGCGATAGTGGTACATATCCACGATCCGTGCTTCTTGCTTTGCGGTGGGATGGAAGCCCATGTTCTCGATACCGAGGGGACGGAAGAGAACCGTATCCATATAATCGGCGTATCGCATACCCGTGACCACCTCGGCAACAGCCGCCAGCACGTCGTGGCAAAAGCTGTACTGATAGCGCGTACCGGGATCAAAATTCAGAGGGTTTTCTGCCATGGCACGAATGATGTCACGGGTGTTGCCGCCCTTGGCGACCGCCTCCTGAATCGATGGCTTGCTCGTTCCATAGTCAAGACCGGCGGTCATGGTAAAGAGCTGCTCCACGGTCATGTCACTCTTGGCGGGACGGATGGTTCCGTCCTTTTCTTTGACGGTCATATCCGCAAATTCGGGCAGATATTTTTTGACGGGATCGGCAAGGGAAAGCCTACCCTCCTCAACCAGTCGCATGACGGCGATACAGGTCACCACCTTGGTGGCGGAGTAGAGCCAATACAGGTCACCCTTGTCCGCGGGGCGGGTCTTTGCCGCATCGGCGTAGCCGACGTCCGCCCGATAAACGGTCTTGCCGTCAACACTCACCGAAAGGGCGCTCGAGGGAACGCCGCGGGCGGGCATGGATTGCATAAACGCATCTACTTTACTGAAATTCATAAAAGCTCCTTATTTTTAGGGGTTTATGCCAGCTTCTTCTCCAGTCTTTCGCGAATCGCCTTGATAAATCCGATGGAATTTACAGCTTTTGCCTCATATCCTTCGCTGACAAGACCCACAAGGTCCTTGGTCATAATGCCGTCGTTCAGCGTGTCGATGCACGCTTCCTCCAGCTTATCCGCAAAGCTTACAAGCTCAGCCAGGTTGTCAAGCTCGCCTCTCTTGCGGAGCGCACCCGACCATGCGTAAATGGTCGCCATGGGGTTCGTGGAGGTGTCCTCACCCTTGAGATAGCGGTAATAATGACGGGTAACCGTTCCGTGTGCCGCCTCGTACTCGTACTTTCCGTCGGGAGAAACACGCACCGAGGACATCATAGCCAGAGAGCCGAAGGCGGTGGAGACCATGTCGGACATCACGTCACCGTCGTAGTTCTTACAAGCCCAGATGTAGCCGCCCTCACTGCGGATCACACGAGCAACCGCATCGTCAATGAGGGTGTAGAAATATTCGATTCCCAGCTCGTCAAACTTCGCCTTATATTCCCGATCAAAAATATCCTGGAAGGTCAGCTTGAAGGTCTGGTCGTACTTCTTGGAGATGGTATCCTTGGTAGCAAACCAAAGATCCTGCTTCGTATCAATGGCGTACTGGAAGCAGGAGCGCGCGAAGGATTCAATGGAGGAATCCTTATTGTACTGACCCTGCAGAACGCCGCCACACTCAAAATCGTAAATGGTCTCGCGGAACTCGCTTCCATCTACACCCGTAAAGAGAAGCTCTGCCTTACCCGCGCAAGGAACACGGTGCTCGGTCGCCTTATATACGTCGCCGTATGCGTGACGGGCGATGGTAATGGGCTTTTTCCAGTTGCGAACCGCAGGCTTGATGGAGTCAATGAGAATGGGCGCACGGAAAACCGTTCCGTCGAGAATCGCACGGATGGTTCCGTTGGGGCTCTTCCACATCTCGGAGAGGTTGTACTCCTCCACTCTCTGCTTGTTGGGGGTGATGGTAGCGCACTTGACGGCAACGCCGTACTTAAGGGTTGCCTCCGCGCTGTCGATGGTCACCTGATCCTTGGTGTTCTCACGCTCTACAAGACCGAGATCGTAGTATTCGGTTTTCAGATCGATAAAGGGGAGAAGAAGCTCGTCCTTGATCATCTGCCAGAGAATACGAGTCATTTCGTCGCCGTCCATTTCGACCAGCGGCGTTGTCATTTTAATTTTTTTCATTGTTCAATACCTCCGAACTCTTTGAAAAAAGCATATGGTTAAAAAATGGTTAACAAAAAGAAATTACACGTCCTGAATCAAGCGTCCGATGGTCAGGAGTGTGTCACGCAGATGGAGGTTAAACTCCTTATCGGTCCACAGTCTGCGAACATTCCAGGTGCGCTCGGACAGAGCCGCAAGATTTTCCATAATGCGATTGATTTCCATGTCGTAGGTGCACTGCCAGGAGGAGATCTGCGCGCCGATGACCTGATCGGTGGGGGTAACGTGAATGGGATTGAGCATGGCCTCGGAATGCTCCCACCAATGCTGCATGTTGTAAACGTCCCACGCAAGGATTTCCTCCACTGCCCAGCGTCCGTGCTTGTAGCCGGGAACGATGTAAAGGGGCATCCAGGAGCCGTTGATGACCTTAAAGCCTGCATCCAACAGATCGCCGATCAGGTGATAGTGGGATTCCCACGCGATGACCACGGTCTCCTTGGGAACACGGTGAGCGCCCTTCTTGGGGAAGCCCTCCCAAACGATGGGAGTCTTACCAAGGTCGAGCACCATCTGCGCCACACGACCGATAAAGTCGCTATACAGCTCGTAAATATCGTCGATGCCGTTTTCCTTCATATAGCGAACACACTCGGAGCAGCCGTTCCAGACGCGGATATTTGCCTCGTCACCGCCAATGTGAATATAGGGCGTTTCGGGGAACATTTCGCAGATCTCGGTGAGAAGCTCCTTGATGGCGTTCATGGTAACCTGACTTCCCGCGCAGAGAATGTTCTTGGCGCTGACGACGGCACCGTCCTCGGTGATAAAGCTTGCGTCGCTTCCGCCCTCCAGATGGTTGGCGAACAGCTCGGGATAGCTTTCTACAAGGAAAGCGGCGTGTCCGGGCGCTTCGAACTCAGGAACGAGAATGATTCCGCGCTCGTTTGCGTAAGCGCGCATTG
>JAZORA010000040.1:0-6252 GCA_045656365.1 Eubacteriales bacterium
ATCCTGACGATCTATACCCTGAAGCAGACCTTGTCCATCGGGGAGATCAAACGCCTTTTGGACGGCGCATACGCCCATAAGAGCTTTGGAGAGAAGGAGCTGACGGCTCTTTACGACCGTCACATGGAGATCAAGCGGGAAAATCGCGCCCTCTCCCGTCAGATCCTTGACGATCTGATGATGGAGAAGCAGCTGAACGCAGAGGACGAGGGAGATTTCGTGCTGATCGTTGGCGCGCTTCTCTCACTCAGCGCCTTTTTGCGGCAGACGGCTCAGGCAATGATCGACGTCCAATATCCTCAACCCGTTGAGGAGGAAAAGAAGGACAAGGACAAAGAGAAGGAAAAGGATAAGGATAAGGAAAAAGACAAGGATAAAAAGAAGGACAAAGAGAAGGAAAAGAAGAAAAAGAAGGGCGAGGAAGTGCCCGTCGAATCATGAGATAAAGAGAAGACCTGCCGAAGTTTCGGCAGGTCTTTTTTCATGATTTTAAAGTGGGAAGTGAATCGCGCACGAGACGTCTATAATAAATAATCAGGAAAACCAGATTCGCCGTGATGACCATGAGCCAAGAGATGGGATAGGAGAGATAGACGCACTCAATGGTGGGAAATTGGACGAAGACGGTTTTGATCCACAAGATGCGGAAGGCACAGGCACCGAGTAGGGAAATCACCATGGTGGTCATGGATTTTCCCATGCCGCGGATCGCTCCGCCAAGCACCTCCATGATGCCGCACATAAAATAGAAGGGAAGAATACTGAAGAGACGGCGAATGGCGATCTCCATAACGCCGGCGTTGTCGGGAGCGTAGATTCCCACAAAGAAATGGCGGAAAAGAAGGATCAGCCCTCCGCTTCCAAGTCCGATGACCGTTACGCAAAGGATCGAGGTAAGAGTGATTCGCTTGATATTGCGGTATTTTTTTGCTCCCACGTTCTGCCCCACAAAGGTCAAGGATGCCTGATAGACCGCGTTCATTGCGATGTAGACGAAGCCCTCAAGATTTCCCGCGGCAGTATTGCCTGCCATGACCGTGTCACCAAAGCCATTGATGGCAGATTGGATCATCGCGTTGGAAAGGGAAAAGAGGGAGCTTTGGATTCCCGATGGAATACCGATGACGAGCATACGGCGGATCATGGAGCGATCCAGTCGAAGCTCCCTGACGGACAGATGCACGGGACCGTCGCTCCTTGCCATATGGATGAGGATCATCACCGCAGAAAGATATTGAGAAATGATGGTGGCGATGGCAACGCCCTCCACGCCCAAGCCAAAGATCACCACCAAGATAAGGTTCAGAATGACGTTGACGATGCCCGAGATCGACAAAAAGATCAGGGGATTGCGAGTATCTCCCGTGGAACGGACCATGGCGGCGCAATAGTTATAGACCATCGAAGCGGGAACACCGCAGAAAATGATCCGCATATAGAGCGTAGCGGGTTCGATCACGTTTTCGGGGGTGTCCATCAGGCGAAGCAGATCGGGGGCGAACCAAAAGCCGATCACCCCAACGATAACGCCCAGAATGGCGGCGAGCAGCACTGCGCTGTGAACTGTTCGTTTTACGCGGTCGTGCTCCAGCGCGCCAAGATGATGCGCTACCACCACGCCCGCGCCCACGGAAAGCCCCATAAAGAGACCAAGCACCAGATTGGTCAGCGCGCCCGTGCTTCCTACGGCGGCAAGAGCGATCTGTCCACGAAACCGACCGACCACTGCCAGATCCGCTGCGTTGTAAAAGCATTGCAGAAGTCCCGTCAGAATCAGAGGAATCAAAAAGACGATAATTTTCTTCAAAAACGGACCCTCGGTCATATTGACAACCTGCTTTTGCCCTCGCATATACTTTCCCTCCTGTCTCGTAGATTAACGATATCTTAAACACCTACATTATAGCACGATTCTCTTGAAAGTCAAGGTAAAACCGAACAAAATAAACGGGCGATCACAAAAAACTTGTGAACGCCCGTAAAAAGGGATTCTTGGGAATCCAATCAGGAATAAAACGTGTTGGAAAGAATCTGCCAGTTGGAGATTCCGTTGCTCTTTACCGAAGCGATCCATGCGCTTTGGCTGTCGGGATTTTCCGCTTCCGGGATCAGGATCCGCATCTCGTAGCGAAGAACGTAATAAAGATTGGAGCCGATGGTGCTCTCAATGGTGTCTTGGACGTTCTCTTCCGCAGACGAGATGGTATCCAAAGCAAAAAAGTTGAGAGAGGACCGAAGCGTATCCATCATGGTCGACGCGCGCTCCGAGGAAAGAAGGTCATTTGTAAGCGTTAAGCCGATGCAAGCATCGGGGCAGAGCGCCCGTACGGTGTCCACGAAGCGTACCATCTCGGGAACGTGCGACTCACCGAAATTGGGGGCAAGCAGCAAAACGTCGTCAAAGCCTGCCAGCAATGCTTCGGTAACTAAGGATGCTTCGCGGGAAAGAATCACCGATCGAAGGAGGGGATCCTCCTCGGAAAAGGCAGTCAGCGAGAAAATTCCGCAGAGAGAAACATGCTGCGCCTTGGCGCACTCGACGGCATCCGTCAGGGTAATCGTTGCACCCGACGAGGGCAGTCCCAGCTCGTCCGCAAGAGAGGAGTGATAAAGAAGCTTTCCGTTCTCCTGATTCAGCACAACGCTGGCAACCGTCCCACCTTGCTGTGTGAGATCCTCCAAACGAGAGAAAAACGAGGAGGAATTCTTGGATTCCAGCGCTACGGGATAGGCGGAAACCGAGGGTGGAGAGGGTGGAAGCGATGGCTCGGAGAGATTCGACTCCTCCGAGGAGGTCTGTTCGGCATGCTCCCCTTGAGATCGTTTGTGAAGAAGATTTCCAATGACCAAAAAGCCAACGACAAGCAACGCCAAAACGACGGCAAGAATGATCAAAGTCAGTCGTCTTTTTCGTTTGCGATACACTCTTTGGCGGGAGGAAATGCGACCCTTAGGACCGTTCATTGCTTCCTCCTTCGCTCAGCTTTTTGCCTGAGCCCTTAGGCAGAGCGGGGGAATCTTTTCCATTCTTTTTCTTGCGAACGAAGCGCACGGCGACAATGACGATTGCGCAAACAACGATCAGTCCAAGTGCAATCCACAAAGCAACGATCCAGCCGTTTTCGCTTTCATCAGGTGCGGGGAGATTCAAGAGATCCAGCTCGCCGTACAGATCGTTGGGGGTAAAGGAAAGGGTATCCTTCACTTCGACCATATCGGTATAAATGACACTGGAATAGTATTCGTCCTGCAGCTCGTAGAGGTGAGAATCAATATAATCCTGATCCAACTCGTGACGCTGAATTACGTAATAGCAAGGAACGACGGCGCCGAAATTGTTTTCGCCCATCGCCTCAACGACATGGCTGACTCCGCCGATTTCCAAGGAAAAGGCGGCAGCCTCGTATTTCTCGTCCATGGTACCGCGGGTGATATAATATCCGTTGCCCGAAATGTCCAATACATCCTCGTTGTCACGGCTTCCGATCAGATCACGCATGGAGGCTTCGCCCGAGATCAGCTTGTTTCTTGCTTTGGTGATTGCCGCGAGATTTTTCTCGGCGCTGTCTCCTTCGTCGTTAAAGATCGCGATGTGATACACGTGGATGAAATTTTTTTCAATGTAAGCGCGGAGCGATGCCTCGTCGCTTGCCACGAGCCCCTGTTGAGGATAAACGGTTAAAAGATCCTCATAAAGGAAATCCAGACCCAAGGTGTAACGAAGATAGCGCTCGGTCAAGCCCGCCTCGGCAAGGCTGGTTTGGTATGCCTCCTTGTCTCCGCCAAAGGAGCTTTGGAGCATGCTCTCCAAGGATTCGTCCACACGATCCTTCAGCTCGCGCTCGTTGTAGGAGAGACCTACGTTTTCACATGTGCCGAGGATCGCGTAATTCGTTACGATATTCTCCCCGATCAGGCGATTCAATTCCTCTCGGGCGGCAGCGTCGTCCGCGGTCGCTTCTCTGACGGAGGGAAGATAGTTTTTTACAAGAAAATACAGCTCGTCGTAATAAACGTTTTTTCCGTTAACCGTTCCGACGACGGCGGTTTCCGAGTATGTAGGGGCATCCTTTTTTGCGCAGGAAACGAGGCAGGTCAAACCCATCAAAAGGGCGAGAATACCGCATAAAATTTTTCTGTTGGTTCGTTTCGTTTGGATCATAGTATCACCTTTAAGCTTTATATTTTTCTCTTACGAGTGGAAATTATATTCTTAATTCATTATACAACAATTTTATGTCGATTGTGTGAATAAACCGAACTTTAAGATTTTTTATTAAAAACCTTCGAAAAAAACTTTCCATTTGCGCTGAGGTGTGGTATAATGGTGGTAATAAGAACCATGCTTCATGGAATGAGGAGGAAAAAGGATGAAATCCAAATACAGCATTCCCCTGAGTGACCTGATTCGGGAATTTCAGCTTGAAGAGCTATATATGCCGAAGGATCCCAAGGAGATCCGCGTGTTCACCCCCGAAATCGATCGTCCCGGACTTGCCCTTGCCGGCTTCGTTACGGTTTTTGACGAAACGCGTATTCAGGTGATCGGAAAGGCAGAGCATCGCTATCTTTCCGAATTGAATGAGGAGGAGAGAGTACGCCGTTTGCGGAGCTTTTTTGAAATGAAGCCGATTGCCGTGGTGCTGTCCAGCGGTCTTTTGGCGTTTGACGAAATGATTCCTTTGGCAAAGGAGCAGGAAGTACCGCTTCTTCGAACCATCGAGCGCACCAGCACCTTTTTGGCGTCTGTGATTGCCTCTTTGAATACCAACCTTGCTCCGCGAATTACCCGTCACGGCGTACTGGTAGAGGTTCACGGAGAGGGTATGCTGATTCTTGGTGATAGCGGAATCGGTAAGAGCGAGACCGCCATTGAACTGGTAAAGCGCGGACATCGGCTGATTGCGGACGATGCGGTGGAGATCCGACGGGTTTCTGCCAAGACGCTCGTGGGTACGGCACCCGAGCTGATCCGATACTACATTGAGCTTCGCGGCATCGGTATTGTAGACGTGCGCCGACTCTTCGGTATGGGTGCGGTCAAGGCAACCGAGCGGATCGACATGGTCATCAATCTGGAGCATTGGGATCCCGAAAAGACCTACGATCGCTTTGGTCTGGACGAGGAGTTTATCAATATTTTGGGAATCCAGATTCCTGCCATCACCATTCCCGTGCATCCGGGTAGAAATATGGCGGTGGTGCTGGAGGTTGCCGCAATGAACCATCGACAGAAGAAAATGGGCTATAATACGGCAGAGGAATTTAACAAGCGACTGATGGAGCAGGACTTAGGAGAATAAGCAAAAAGCCACCCTCGATTATGATTGAGGGTGGCTTTGTTTTATTCGGCTTGCTTGAGAAATGCGAGCAGGTCGTCAAAGGAGCCCTTGGGTGTATCGGGAAGCTCTCCCTCGGCGATCAGGCAATCGGTAAGAAGAAAGGTGGAAAGTCCTGCCTCTGCCGCTGCCAGAATATCCTCGTCGGCATTGTTGCCAATCATCAGGCAAGAGGAAGGGGAGAGCTCAAATTGGCTGAGAATCTCTCGATAATATGCGGGATTCGGCTTACAGTAGGTGGAGTTGTCGTAATCGGTGATGTAGTCAAACTCTTCGGGGGAGATTCCTGCCCAAAGGAGACGGGAGTGAACTGCCACGCGAGGAAAAAAGGGATTGGTGGCTAAGATCACTCGCTGGGCGCAAGCTTATGCCGCCGCTACTGCCTCGGCTGCCTTTTTCGTCGGCTGGGTGAAGGAAATTGCCTTGTGGAACTCGTTTTCGTAAAAGGTGTCAAAGCGTGAAATGTGTTCAAGGGTTTCCTTGCCGAGAATCCCGGAAAAGACCTCCCAGAACACCTCCGAATTGCGGCGGGAGCCATCGTTTTTTACCATGGCGGAAACGCCCTTCCACATGGCGGGGAGCATGGTCTCCTTCCGAAAGCCGTAGGGGGCGACCGTCTCGGAGAGTAAATTTAAATAGCCTTTCGTAAAGGCATCGTAGTCCATGGGCAACAGTGTGCCGTCCAGATCAAACAGAATCGCTTGATATTTCATGAAATCATTCCTTATCTTCATTTGTGATTAATATTATTATATCCAAAAGTTTACAAAAAGTCAAGAGATTTTATGGGGTAAGGGACTTGCAAAATTCGGCGTAATGTGATATAATACACGGTAGTTATATGATGGAAACGAGGTAAAAAACGTGGCAAAGGGATTGTTTGCGCCTACCGATATGACATCGGGCGCTCCTT
>JAZORA010000041.1:0-2774 GCA_045656365.1 Eubacteriales bacterium
CTCCCCTCCCTCAACGGATTCCTTCAAAAACGGCAGGCGGTGGACCCACGAGCTGACCGTTTCCATCAGGCCGTCCAGCGTATGCTCGATCTCCGTCTGATTGTCATTCGCCCACAAAAGCAGCTCCTGTGCTTCCTCCCAAAGACGGCTGATTCCCCAAAATACCGCCCCGCCGATCAAAAGAAGCAGAAGAACCAAAATCAAAAAGGCGCACAACTTTCTTGGAATGTGAAGCGCCTTCTCGGCGTGGCGCGCCAAGGGATCCACAACGGCGGCAACGCCCCACGACACAAGCAATATCACCCAAAGAGAAGCCAAATACTTGAAGGAAAGCCAAATCGCCGCGCCAACGCCAAACACACAGATCACCCTTGCCGCCAACGTTTTCCAATCCACGCCTCCCGTTTTTCTCTCCATGACATGCTCCTTTCCGCCCTCTTTGATCTACCAATATATTATTAGTATGATTTTTCCCCTGCTTTTTATTTCCCTTTGCGTAAATTTCTTGACAAACGGGCAAGAATCTGTTACAATGTTTTTTGTAATGATTTTGAAACAAAGAGGAGTTTCCTATGAAATTTTTAAGTAAGCTGATTTGTCTTTCCCTCGCTCTCGTCCTTTTGTGCGGCGCTCTTACCTCCTGCTCGAACGATCTGAAGAAGGCGGGTGCCACCCTCTCGGAGGAAAAGACCGATTACGTAGCGATCGCCATCGAGGATCACGGAACGATCATCGTCAAGCTTCGCCCCGACGTTGCCCCCATTACGGTGGAAAACTTTAAAAATTTAGTTGCCGAGGGCTTTTACGACGGTCTGACCTTCCATCGGATCATCAAGAACTTTATGATCCAAGGCGGTGACCCCAAGGGAACGGGCATGGGTGGATCCGCCACCCAGATCAAAGGTGAATTTACGAGCAACGGTGTGGAAAACAACCTGAGTCACAAGCGCGGTGTCATTTCTATGGCAAGAAGCAACGATCCCGATTCCGCATCCTCCCAGTTCTTTATTTGCCATGCGGACACGCCCTCTCTTGACGGCGACTACGCCGCCTTCGGCGAAATGGTTTACGGCTGGGATACGCTGGATTCGGTAGCGTCGGTCATGACCGATCGCTCCAACAACGATAAGCCCATCTCCAAGGTCGTGATCGAATACGCAAAATTCGTCACCATGGAAGAAAACTAATATCAAAAAAGCGTAGCCTTGAGAAAATCTCAAGGCTACGCCCTTTTTTATTTTAGGCTTCGGTATAAGTCAGGTTGGTCACGGTCTGAATATACTCAAAGCTCAACGCTCCCATATCCCGAACCTGCAAGCCAAATTCGACGATGTATTGAATTCTCGCGATCTTACCGTTTTTCAGCTCCACGATATACGTGCCCTCTACCCATTCCAGATCTTCCACCGTAAAGCCGTAGGCATCAAATGCCGCCTCGAATTTCGACAGATCCACCTCGGCAAGGGTGATGCTCACCTTAGTCGAGGTTGCGGTTTTCGTAACGGTAACACTCTCGGCATCCAGTACACCAAAGGATTCGGGATCGTAATATCCCTCGATGATGCTCCGCGCTTGCAATTCGTCAAGCGGAGTCGTCGTGGCACTGCCGTTTTGAAGCTGCTTGAGCTGACCGTCCGCGTATAGGTAGTCGTCACCATCATCGGCATCGACCATAAACGAATAGCCGTCTTCGTTGTTGGAATAGGACACACGATAGGTTGCGGCGCTATCGTCCAGAGTCTCCTCATTGAGGGTTTGGATAAATTGCTCGGAATAATCAAAGGATGCCGTCTTGGCGATATCCAGCTTACCGAGATCATCCTCGATCCGCTCCGCCTCAAAAAGATGCGTTACCTGACGGTATCCCGTCAGATCAACGGAGGACGCGCTGACCTCATCGTAATGGGAATAGACCACCTCTATGGACATCGCCGGCACGTTTTCTCCCACCTCATACTCGTATACGTACTGAATGGTCGCTTTTTGGGGAAGCATATCCTTTCCCACCTGAAGTGTCAGCTCGGCATCCGTAGGCGACTTTCCGATGACGCTCGACGTTCCTCCAAGCAATTTGTTTTCCACCTCAAGAAGACCCTTGCTTGTAAATCCGCTGAAGGCGGCCTCGTATCCGTTGGACGTCTCCTCAAACGACACGTTCTTCACCAAAAGCGAGGACAGGATCAGGTCTTCCTCCTCCATTGCTTCAAGAAAATACGCCTTCCAATCCTCCGTCGACACAGAGGAATAAACACCCTTCTCCTCTCCGTCCTCGGATTGATACGTGTAAAATTTTCCGTTGGCGTAGCCCTTCTTCATCACGAGCTCTCTTACGTACCTTCCTTCGCCCAGATCAATGGTTTCCTCTGCGGAATCAGAATAAAACGTCTCGTTCTCGCTCAGAATGATCTTGGCTGTTTCGGTTCCCGTCATAGTAAAGGGGAGCCCCTGTGTCGTTCCCTTGAACAATACCGTCATGTCCGATTGATAAGAGGTCTTGGTCTCCAGAATCGAAATGTCGTTCCAGAGATAGAACGCTTTTTCGGTATCCGACATGTCCTCAAAGGTCTTCGTTGCCGAAGTAGTTTCTTCTTCCTTCGTCGTCTCGGACTCGGTGAGCGATTGGCTTTCCGTTTCCTTTGTTTCATCCTCGTCCGCAGGCTCGGGGGCGCATCCGACGAAGATCGACAACGCAAGAAGCAGGGACAGAAGTAGGGACAACATGCGTAATTCTCGTTTTTTCATAGAGATTCTCCTTTCGAGAAAGCGGGTTTAGG
>JAZORA010000042.1:0-3953 GCA_045656365.1 Eubacteriales bacterium
GCTTTTGACGCTGGAGGAGCCTCCCTCCTACGTTCACTTTATTCTCCTTTGCGAGAATGCGGGACTTCTCCTGGAAACCATACGAAGCCGTGCTCCCATTCTGCGCACCCAACCCGTATCCCTTGAGGAGATGGATCGCTATCTGAGTGAGCATGACCGACGGGCGGCGCAAATGAAGCTTTCCGATCCAGATGGCTACGCCGATCTTCTGATGGCGGCAGAATCGGGAATTGGCAATGCCCTCGATTATTTGGATCCGAAGGTTTTTTCTTCCGTGAAAAAGGTTCGTGCCTCGGTCGCCGAGCTGGTTCTGGCAGCGGTCAAAAAGGAAAGTCCTCGTCAGATCCTTCCCCTGCTCCATCGGTTGCCCACCAAGAGAGATACCCTGAAGGAATATTTGGAAACGCTGATCCTGGCAATCCGCGACTTGATCCTTCTCAAGAAAAGCGACGATGCGACGCTTTGCTTTTATTATGATCGGGAAGCCGCCCTGGAGCTGAGCGACAGCGCCTCGCTCATCTTTTTCTACGAGCTGGAATGTGCAGTCCGCCAAGCCTTGGAGGATCTTGGTGGAAACGCAAACGTTCGTCTTTGCCTTTTGAAGATGGCACTATCCGCTCACCTGATTTAACTCTTCCCTGATGTTACACTTTGATCTACGATAAAATAAAGAAAGGTAGAATTATGGAAAACGAAAAGAAAAACGCATCCCCCGAGGGTGGATCGCGTCCTCATAAAAAGCACCATCACCGTCGCCGTGGGTATTTTATAGAGCCTCCAAAAGCGGATGGCTCCACGCCCCAGCCGACCGGCTCCGCTCCCACGCCCGAAGCGCCGAAGCCCAAAGCTCCCGAATCCGGCGAGCCTCGGAGGGATGGACAGAAAAGCTCCTCCCGTCACAGAAACAGACGGGGTAAAAAGCGCGGTAGCGGTACTCCCAATCAAAATCAAAACAATCAGCTAAAGCAAAACGGACAGACAACGGAAAACGCGGGAAAGAACGCTTCGCCAAATCCTCAAAAGAATGACACGGAAAAGCCTGCTACGGGTGATTCCCGTCCCGGGGATCGCGGTGGAAAGAACCGCCCCAAGCAGCACCAGAACAATCACAACAGAAAACCCGTAAGTGATCGACTGATTGTTACGGAAACCAAGCCTGTCGCTCCCGCAACGAATGAAAGCTCCGAATGGGAATACGAGGAGGTCTCCTTCTCCGCTCCCGAGGAACGTGAAAACACCGAAGAAGCGGTTGCCGAAGAGCCCGTAGCCATGGTCGAGGTGGTTGGTGTTCGTTTTAAGAATTCGGGCAAAACCTATTATTTTGCTCCCTTGAAATATCCCGTAAAGCGCGGTGACTTTGTCATTGTTGAGACCGCGCGCGGTCCTGAATACGGTGAGGTCACCATGGGCAACGTCATGGTCAAGGAATCGGATACGGTCCCGCCTCTTCGTCCCATCGTCCGTATCGCAACGCCCACCGACCGTCAGCATCATGAGACCAACAAGCAGCTGGAGGCAGACGCCTTCCGCGTTTGTAACGAAAAGATTGCCGCACACGGTCTGGATATGAAGCTGATCGATGCCCAATATACCTTCGACAACTCCAAGCTTCTTTTCTACTTTACTTCGGCAGGACGCGTGGATTTCCGTGAGCTTGTAAAGGATCTTGCCTCGGTATTCCGCACGAGAATTGAACTTCGACAGATCGGTATCCGTGACGAAGCCAAACTGATGGGAGGCATGGGTATGTGTGGCAGACCGCTTTGCTGTACCCTCTTCCTTTCGGATTTCGGTCAGGTTTCCATTAAGATGGCAAAGGAGCAAAACCTTTCCCTGAATTCGGCAAAGATCTCGGGTATCTGCGGCAGACTGATGTGTTGTCTGCGCTACGAGCACGAGGCATACGAATATGAGATCAAGCGCACGCCCCCCGTGGATTCCCTCGTCCGCACGGCAGATGGAAACGGCATTGTAACCGAAATCAGCCCCCTGCGCGGCACGATCAAGGTACGGCTTCTCTCCACCCCTGACACGCCCCCCAAGGTCTACAAGCGTGAGGACGTGGTCATGCTTCAGAAGAAGCAGAAGGATGCGCCTAAAAACTAAATAACGCAAAAAAATCGAAGGAACATTCGTTCCTTCGATTTTTTTATTTAGTCTACCTTGACCGTCCAGCCAAAGGTATCGTCCAGCTTACCCCACTGAATACCCGTCAGCGTATCGTAAAGCTTCTGCGCCACGGGGCCGATCTCGCCGCCGTTGATCTCCATCTTTACGTCTCCCGTATCCAGAAGACCCATGGGAGAAATGACTGCTGCCGTACCCGTACCGAACGCCTCGTTCAGCTTGCCCTCGCCGTATGCCGTGATGATCTCGTCAAGAGAGAGCTTTCTCTCCTCAACCGTGTAGCCAAAGGACTTGAGCATCTGGATACAGGACGCGCGGGTAACACCCGGAAGAATGTTGCCCTCGTCCAGCGCGGGGGTAACCACCTTGCCGTCGATCACGAAGAACACGTTCATCGCGCCAACCTCGTCAATGTACTTATGCTCGATACCATCCAACCACAGAACCTGAGAATATCCCATTTCCTCTGCCTTCTGCTGACCGATGAGAGAGCATGCGTAGTTACCGCCTACCTTGGCATATCCCGTTCCACCCTTTACGGCGCGAACGTATTCGCGCTCAACAAAGATCTTAACGGGCTTGATTCCCTCGGGATAGTAGGATCCTACAGGACTGAGAATGATCATAAACTTGTAGCTCTTGGAGGGGTGTACACCCAGCTGTACGTCGGTCGCGATGATAAAGGGACGAATATAAAGGGACGTGCCCTCCTTCACGGGAACCCACTCCTTCTCCACCGAAACCAGTGCCTTAAGGGCATCCAGCACGTCAGCGGGATTCAGGTGAGGAATACAAAGTCTCGTGTTCGTATTGTTCATTCTCTCAATGTTCTTGTCGGGACGGAAGAGCTGGATCGCTCCGTCGGGCGTACGGTACGCCTTGAGTCCCTCAAACATTTCCTGCGCGTAATGGAAGACCATACAAGCGGGATCAAGAGAAAGATTCTGATAAGGTACGATGCGTGCGTCGTGCCAGCCCTGTCCCTGATCATAGTCCATCATGAACATATGGTCGGTAAAATATCTGCCAAATCCGAGGTTATCCCAATCGGGCTTCGGCTTTCTTTCGCTTACGAGTTCATATTTGATTTCAAGCATTGTTTTTTACCTCTTCCGTTATGATTTCAAAGGCGCTCGACAACTGCCGCGCCCATTTCTCGGCATCCGACTTTTACGAAGCCCTCTTGCCAGATATCCGCCGTGCGGAATCCGTCGTCCAGCGTCTTGTTTACCGCGTTCTCAATAGCGTCCGCCTCCTCTGCCATATCAAAGGAGTAGCGAAGCATCATTGCCGCCGACATGATCGTTCCAATGGGGTTGGCAAGGTTCATGCCCGCGATATCGGGCGCGGAGCCGTGGATCGGCTCGTACATGCCAAGTGTAGTCGAGGAAAGGCTTGCCGAGGGCATCATACCGATGGATCCCGTCAGCATGCTTGCCTCGTCCGAAAGGATGTCACCAAACATATTTTCAGTTACGATCACGTCAAACTGCGAGGGATTCTTAATGAGCTGCATTGCCGTATTATCCACCAGAATATCCGAGTACTCTACGTCAGGATATTCCTCGGAAAGGCGGTGCATGACCGCTCTCCAAAGGCGAGAAGAATCCAGCACGTTCGCCTTATCCACAGACGCCAGTCTCTTTCCTCTCTTGCGAGCCGTCTCAAAAGCAACGCGACCGATACGCTCAACCTCATGCTCGCTGTAGGTCATCTCGTCGGTAGCAACCTTTTCGCCGTCCACGAGATCGGTGTGTCGCTTACCAAAGTAAATTCCGCCCGTCAGCTCACGAACGATCATCAGGTCGATTCCGTCACCCACGATG
>JAZORA010000043.1:0-2793 GCA_045656365.1 Eubacteriales bacterium
CTTGACCCCAAGACTGCCGACAAGGTGCTTAGCATCACAGACAGAATAGTAAAGGAAAATAATCTTACAACTCTTATGATCACTCATAATATGAAGGATGCTATCAATTACGGCAACCGCCTTATTATGATGAATGCGGGACACATAATTCTCGATATCAGAGGAGAGGAAAAGAAAAAGCTTACTGTTGAATATCTCTTGCAGGCATTTGCTAACGCAAGCGGTATGGAATTTACAAGCGACAGAGCTTTGCTTAACTGATAAAAATTTATGCGCCCTCGGTTTTATAAAATTGAGGGCGCATTTTTGAAAAGAATAGAGGTTTTTTATTATGGAATCGGTAGCACTTCCGACAAATGAAAAAAAGGTAGTAGAAAAAACTGAAAATATATGGGAATGCCCCGAATTTAAGGTTTCGGGCGTATTCTCCTCGCATATGGTGCTTCAAAGGGAAAAGCCCGTTAAGATATGGGGATTTTCAAAATCCTTCGGTAAAAAGGTGTTCGGAGAATTTGCAAACAGACACACCGAGGGGGTTGTTGATGGGAACGGCAAGTGGGTTCTGACATTCCCGCCTATGCAGTACAACCGCGACGGTCAGTCAATGAAGATATATGATGAAGACGGCCACGAGGTTGTATTTGATGACATTCTCATAGGCGACGTGTGGCTTATTGGCGGTCAGTCAAATGCAGAGCTTACCTTGGCTCCCTGTATGAGCATAACCCCAAGCGTTGAATTTTATGAGGATGAAAAAATAAGACTTTTCACCCAGACACAGAACTTTGTATATACCCACCAGGAGTATTGCAATCACCCTCAGCCCGACGTAATCAATCCAGATTGGTGCTGGAAGCGCCCCACGAAAGAGGCGTGCTATGAATTTTCCGCAATAGGCTTTTACTTTGCGCGCGAGGTGTGCAGACTCAGTGACGTACCTCAGGGTATGATAATGGTAGCGGCGGGCGGCGCTTGCATCCGCGAGCTTTGGCCTGAAAATATAGCTCACAACGAGGGATATTTCTACGGTGCAAACGTAAGGGAATCGGGATATTACAATACGCTTATTGCTCCCTTTATCGGACTTAGCTTCAAGTCAATGATATTCTTCCAGGGCGAGAGCGAGGGAAGCTGGAAGGATATAGCCGAAAAGTATACATACGAGCTTGCGCTCCTTGTCGCAGACGAGAGAAGAAGCTTTGGCTTTGAATTTCCTTTCTATAACGTGCAGATTTCAAGCTACAGGGAAGAGGGCGGTATGCATTTCCCATGGCTTCATACCATAAGAATGAAGCAGTTTGATGCACAGTACGTTATTCCCAATTCCACACTTACAGTATCTATGGACTTGGAATCCCCAAAAGATTATCCCGACTGGGCGCATTCACCAAGAAAGCTTGAGGTTGCCGAGCGACTTTCAAAGCTTGCTCTTGCAAGAGAATACGGTATAGGCAGAGAAAGCGAGGTTTCATCGCCAATGCCTACACAGGTGTTCTATGATGAGGAATCAAGTCAGATAGTCATTGATTTTAAGGACGTAAGCGCTGGTCTTACCTCTCTCGGTCACACCCCCGTTGACAGTATAGGTATGGAAATTTTCGGCTTCTCGGTTGGAGATGTTGATAATCTTTGCGACGTAAAGGCAACTATCGGCGGTCGCTCGTCAGTTATAGTTGAAGTACCAAAGGATATTAAGCCCACTTGCGTCAATTATGCGTATTACCATAGAATAACCGAGGAAAATGCAACTCTTCGCGGTGGAAACAACCTTCCTTGCCCCGCGTTTAGCTTGAAAATTTAAAAATAAGATACATAAAGGAGAAGAAAAAATGGAAACCAAGAAGAAAATGCCCATATGGGCAAGAGCCATCCTCATAGTATTAGCTGCGTTGATAGCGCTTGTAGTACTTGTGCTTGTAGGCGCACATTTAATCACACCCTTGCGTTATTTTGACTTTTTCAAAGCAGCAGATACAGAATATAAGACGCCCGGAATGATGGACGGAGCAGTGCTTCAGGGCTATGCGTATGACGAAACAACAAACACTTTTCTTCATACCGCTTATATGAAGGACGGTTCCGCGTCAAGAATCTACGTAGTTGACGGTGAAAACACAAAGGACGTTAAGAGCGTTAAGCTTGTTTACCCCGACGGCAAGGCGTTCACAGGCCACGTAGGCGGAGTTGCTGTTTACAAGGACTTCGTTTGGGTTGCAAAGAGTGACGAGCAGCAGGGTCTTTGGGTGCTTTCACTTAAAGAAATTCTTGCGGCAGAGGACGGAAGTGAAATGAAGCTTCCAACCGATACAACTGTTGACTGTCCCCCCTCGTTCTGCTATTCTGACGGTAAGTATGTTTGGGTAGGCGAATTTAATGACGACGGTGCGTACGTTTCGGATGAAAAGCATAACTTTGAGGTTGCGGGCGGACAGCTTAACAGAGCAATCGTTTGCGCATATCTCATTGATGAAAGCTCCGAAACAGGACTTAAGAGCGAAACTCCCGATATGGTTATGTCCATACCCAACAAGGTGCAGGGAATGACGTTTATCGACGGTAAGTGGGTATTCTCCACATCTTACGGATTCTCCACATCTCACCTCTATTATTACACCGACGTAACTGCGGATATTCCCGATTCTGTTATTGAAATAGACGGAGTTGATATCCCCGTTTGGTACTGCGATTCTGAAAATCTTGTTCACGACGCGCAGCTTCAGCCCATGGCAGAGGGAATTATAACAAAGGACGGTAAGGTGTTCGTATCCCTTGAATCCGCATCCCTTAAATATC
>JAZORA010000044.1:0-2001 GCA_045656365.1 Eubacteriales bacterium
CAGCAAGGGTGCTGACGCAGATACCATCGCAATGGTAACCAAGCTGGTTCTCGAGCAGCTCGGCAAATAATCGAAACGATTCTTTCAGCTTATGAACGAATCCGAAGTCAGAGAAATTGTTCGAAATACGATTTCTGCCGTACGGGATCGCAAAAAGGTGATGACGCTTGCGTTAGCGGAGAAGATCGCCGAGGCGGTTTTGGCAGAAGCGGCTCGCGTGGGAGTCAAGGCGGTGGTCTGTGTGTCGGACGCCGCGGGGAATCCCAAGCTGGTCAAATGTATGGATGACGCGTATCTCGCAAGCTACGACGTGGCGGTCAATAAGGCGTACACGGTGGTGGCGCTGAAGATGCCGACCATCGAGCTGAAGCCCCTGGCACAGCCGGGTGCATCCCTTTACGGGATTCAGTTTACGAATGGCGGTAAGATCGTGATCTTCGGTGGCGGCGACCCCCTCAAAAACGACGACGGTGTGATCATCGGCGGTCTGGGTGTGAGCGGCGGAAGCGAGGAGCAGGATACGGCGCTCTCCCTCTACGGCAGAGCATATTTTGAGACGAAGCTGTAATACATACGAAAGGAAATAGAGTGGATATGAATTCCATGGACATCGAAAAGATCGTCAGACAGGTTCTGGAGAACCTGGGCAGTGATGACAAGAGCGCTCGTGCGGCAGGACCTATTCCCGCAACGAGCCGTGTGGCGATGTTGACGCAGAAGGAGCGCTTCGAGCTTCAGGAATATCCGATCCCCGAGCTGGGAGATGACGATATTCTGGTTAAGGTCGAGGGATGCGGCGTTTGCGGAACCGACGCCCACGAGTTTAAGCGTGACCCCTTCTCCCTGATCCCCGTTGTTCTCGGTCACGAGGGAACGGGTGAGATCGTGAAGATGGGTAAAAACGTAAAGAAGGATAGCGCAGGTAAACCCTTGGCGATCGGCGATAAGGTCGTTACCTGTATGATCTTCAAGGATAACCCCGATATCACCATGTACGACCTGAACAAGCAGAACGTTGGAGGAGCTGACGTTTACGGACTTCTGCCCGACGACGACAAGCACCTGAACGGTTGGTTTGCGGACTATATTCTGGTCAGAGGCGGCTCGACCATCTTCAACGTAAGCGATCTGGATCTGGATAGCAGAATCCTCATCGAGCCCTGCGCGGTTCTCATTCACGCAGTAGAGAGAGCCAAGACCACGGGTATTCTTCGCTTCAACTCCCGCGTTGTGGTACAGGGATGCGGACCGATTGGTCTCATTTGTATCGCTGTGCTCCGCGCAATGGGTACGGAGAACATCGTGGCAGTAGACGGCGAGGCAAAGCGTCTTGAGTTCGCGAAGCTGATGGGCGCAACCGAAACCGTAAACTTTAAGGATCACAAGGGAATCGACGCGCTGACGGGCGCGGTCAAGGATGCCTTCGGCGGATACCTTGCAGATTTCGCGTTCCAGTGCACGGGATCTCCCATTGCACACGCCAACATCTACAAGTTCATTCGCAACGGCGGCGGACTTTGTGAGCTTGGATTCTTTATCAACGGCGGCGACGCAACCATCAATCCTCACTTCGACATTTGCTCGAAGGAGATCACCACGGTGGGCTCTTGGGTATACACCCTCCGCGATTACGTGACCACCTTTGATTTCCTCAAGAGAGCAAAGGGAATCGGATTGCCCCTTGAAAAGCTGATCACCCACAAGTACTCCCTCGAAGAGATCAACGAGGCGCTAGAGACCAATCTGAAGATGGAAGGTCTTAAGATCGCCATCGTTAACAAATAAGGCGGGAGACCGATATGGGAAAGGCAGTAGGAATACTTGAGGTCTACGGACTGGCGACGGCGTTCGTTGCCGTTGACGCAGGCTGTAAGGCGGCATCCGTTACCGTAGAGACCTTGGATAAAAACAAGCCGGGCAACGCAGACGCGCTTCCCGTACCGCTGATCGTAGCAATTAAGTTCAGAGGCTCGGTCGAGGACGTGAAGGCGGCAGTCGAGG
>JAZORA010000045.1:0-5257 GCA_045656365.1 Eubacteriales bacterium
GGCATTGCCAAGGTTGGCTTCCCCTCCCTGATCCGTCAGGGACTTACCTCCATCTCCCACGGACTGCTGAACAACCTGACCAAGCCCTACGGAGACGCGGCGATCGCCGCCATGAGCGTCGTCAATCGCTTCTATGGTCTCGTCATGTGCGTGGGGCTCGGCATCGGTCAAGGATTCCAACCCGTCGCCGCCTTCAATTATCAGGCAAAGAAATACTCCCGTGTCAAAAAGGGACTCATTTTTACCTCGGTGATCGGTCTTTGCTTGATCGGCATGTTGTCCGCCATCTCCTTTATCCTTGCAGATCAGATCATTTATCTGTTCCAGCCTAACCCACAGGCGGTTGAGATCGGTGCGCTTGCCCTGCGCTTGGCTACCGTTGGTCTCTTGTTTATGCCCTTATCCGTCCCCGTTAACATGCTCTATCAAAGCATTCGTCGGGCGGGGGTTGCTTCCTTTTTGTCTGTTCTGCGCTCGGGACTTGCCCTGATTCCCGTTCTCCTTGTCGGAACGTATTTCCTCGGTCTTGGTGGAATCCAGCTGGCTCAGCCCTTAGCAGACTGCTTGACGGGTCTGATTTCCATTCCCTTCATTGTTCATTTTTTAAGAAAGACGCCGAATGACGAGGAGGATTTAATCTCCTAAGGATTTGTAGTAGAGCATACAGTGGCAAAAGCCCTCAAAACTTGGATCCTTGATCTGCTCCCGAAATTCAAGACACATACATTTATTTTCGGGCGTTTTCTCTCGACGGCAAGGACAGTATCCGTCTCTCTGCTCCAAGCCCTCCTGAATCATCCGAACGATTCCCTCATCGGGATTCAACGTAATTTTCATAGTAATACTCCTTTTCAAAACGTCAGACGCAGAAAGCGTCTGACGTTTTCATTTTAAATTCATTCAAATAAAGAAAATCAAAACGGAAAGAACCGAGGCAATCACCACCACGCCCGACGGAATCTTGGGAATCCAAGAAAGAAGCATTGCCATCAGCGCTCCGACCAGTCCTACATACCAGCGCGCTCCGTCCACCGAAAGGACACCGGGAAACACCAGTGCCGTCATTGCCGTATAAGGAATTAATCGTAAAAAGGTTTCGACGTGCGGATTCAACCGAATCCGATCCACAACAAACGACGGCAAAATTCTTGGAAGAAAGGTCACGAGCGCCATACCCAGAATCAAAAGAGAGATCGTCATAGCAGCCCCTCCTCTTTTCGTTCGTCCTTGCCACGCTCTATGATCGGAACACCGATCAATGCCGAAAGCAAGGTGGAGAAAATGATCGCCCAGCTTTGCGTGACGCCAAGAAGCGAGATAAAGCAAACATTCAAAAGAACCGTTACGGCAAGCACGAAAACCAAGGAATGATTCTTTTTCACCCCGGGCATGAGCAAGGCAATGAACAGAGCGTAGAGCGCAACGCCAAAGCTACGGGAAAGAGCCACGGGCAGCAGATTGCTGGCAAGAACACCAATCACCGCCCCAAGCACCCAAGAGGAATACGCAACGGTAATCAATCCAAGCATAAAATACTCGTCACTCGTTTTCTCATCTGTCGTATAAAGCGCAAAGGTCTCGTCGGTGACCCCGAAGCCCGAAATCAATCGAATCAGGGGATTTTTACAACGAAGCTTGTGAAAAACACAGGTGCTCATAATAATGTGCCGAAGGTTCAACACAAAGGTCGCAATCAAAATGGTCAGATACCCCGCGCCCCCGCCGATCATACTCGTTGCCATGATCTGACTGGCACCCGCAAACACCGCCGCCGACATACCCACCGTTTCCATGGGCGTCAAGCCCGCCGCTCTTGCGGAAATGGCATACGTGATCGCCACAGGCAAAAAGCCGATCAGTACGGGAATCGCCTTTTTCATTCCATACAAATAATTGTGAAGCTTTTGTTTTTTCATGGTGATTTACCGCACGGCGGATTCCTTTCCCCGTCGATTCGAGAAAAATCTCTTAAGAAGCGTTCGGCACTCCTCCTCGCACACGCCCCCCGTCAAGGAAAATGCGTGGTTAAAGGGATACGAGTTGAAATTCAACACACTTCCGCAGCATCCCGCTACGGGATCCTTCACTCCGTAAACGACTCGATCGAGTCGAGAATTTACAATCGCCCCCGCGCACATAGGACAGGGTTCAAGGGTGACGTACAGTGTACATCCGCCAAGACGCCAGCCGCCAAGCAGACGGCAAGCCTCCTCGATGGCAAGAAGCTCGGCGTGCGCCGTAGCTTGACCGTTGGTTTCCCGTAAATTGTACGCTCCGCAAAGGATCTCTCCTTCCTTTACAATCACTGCACCCACGGGGACCTCTCCCAAGCGAAGCGCCTCCTCCGCTAAGGCAATTGCCTGATTCATATAAAAGCTATCCTGCATTCAGTCCTCCGTCATCTCGTTCTGAGAACGCATTGAAATTTTAGATTACCAGAACTGTACCATCTCCGCAACACGGTTGAAAAGATAGGGGTTCGTATAGAAAATCTCCGAAGCGTATTTCGCAAAAATGCACAAAAAGCAATAGACACCGCTGGTATACAAAGCAACCCGCATAAAGGAATGGATTCTACGCCGCTCTGCCCCCAAATGATATTCGTATAAGAAGAACACCATAATGATTGCCGAAAAGCACGCCAAAAACGCAAAGTCACTCACGTAGCGTTGAAGAAGTCCCGCTCCTTGCGCGTCAAAGGCGGCAATAAAGACCGAAATGCCAAGAGGAAGCAGGCACAGTGCGAGAAGCTTCTTCTTCAAAAGCAGCTTCGCGCTGGAGGGCAACAGGAACAAAACCCAAAGCAGAGGAATTACCGCAAAGATTCCACCGAACATTGCCTCGGTAATGGTCACGCCCAAATAGTTCGTTCCAATGGTAACTGGCTGCAAGAATGGGAATATGGCAGTAAAGTTGGGAAGCTGGAATAGGTACGTAAACAGCGAAAGTCCAACACGCTCCACACGGTAACCGCGTCCCGTCATGTCATTGGTGGTTAGATTATAGTTTGCTCCGAAATCAAACGGAGATCCGAACCGCGCGTAATTGTACCACATGATTCCCGCCGCCACCAGAATATAGGGCAGACAAATACAAATCGTGCTTTTCCACCCCTTCTTGGAGAAGAGGGTGCGATCCTTAAATACCGAATTCCAGAAGATCACGATTGCCATGGCTGACACCAGCAAAAGCTGAGGACGGCATCCCGCCACCAATGCCATACAGAGAGAACCAATCCCTGCGTAGAACGGATCGACTCTTCCCTCCTTCCGAAGCGATAGCAACCAAAAATAAAGTCCAAACACAGTAAACGCCAAGGCGGAAATAATAGGAATCGAATACATATCGGGACGCTTGGCGATAAAGACGCCACCCGAAGCATTAATAAAGATTAAGCATAGAATCAAATAGGACAAAAACGGTATGCGACGGGCGCGGAAATACCGCTTGATCACTTCTCCAAACAAGAGGAAGGATCCCAGCACAAAGAACACCATGAATATCTGAATGGCTGCATAGTTTGGAAGTGCCGAATGGGTGATCGCCTGGAACGGAAGATATAATAGCAGCACGGGAACGACGCCAAAATAAACGTAGTAGCGTCCCTCAAAATAAGCGGCATCCCAATAGTAGGATTCCTCGTAAAACGCCTCCAGCTGTTCCCGTTCATTGATATCGTACGGGTTATCCATCAAAGCAAGATATTCGGGCGGCTCTTCCTCAAGATACAATTGCCCCGCCAAAAAGGACTGTGCCAGCTCTTGATATTGCGCCGTGTGACTGCTCGGATTTCGCTGAAAAATCGGATTCAAAACCGAGATAACAAGAAGCAAAACAATTTCTAAAAATGCCACCACAATGATAACCGTTCTTTGCTTCAGCGAATCGGTAAATGGATGAGAATAAAGAGGCGAGCCGGGACGAATCAACCAGAATATGAAAATGAGACAAGTGATGACCAAAACACGCAATATTTCAAAGCTCATTGGTCTGGGAACGTTCAATCGAATTCCATCAAGCTGATAGGTTTTTGCGGAATTGGAGGTTACAACTATCTTCAGATTTTCACTTTCTCCGTTGGTCACCAAATGCAAATACTTGGTGGATTCCACCTCCGCCATGATCGTTTGAGCAGGTAGTCTCAGATAATTCTCGTTCGATTCATCGGTCATGTAAACATCTACGTATGCGTTCACAATCACGTCCTTGCTATTTCTGGCAGTCAGATCCAAATACACGTTGTGAACCTTACACTGGATGCCTTTCAGAGTAAAGTAAGGAGATGAGCCAATGGTTTTATATAGGTTCTCTTCCCCCTCGATCGGTACGAAATAAGGAGAACATACCATGGACTCGGTTACGTCAATCTCTTCATAATCAGCGGTCTGATAGAAACGGAAATTAAATACCGTTCCCTCTAAAAACAGGGCAACCACCAATGCTAAAACAAGCATTGCCCACGCCGATTTTTTCTTTCGAACAACGATGATTCCCTTGACAAGACAAACAAAAAAAACAGAGGAGATCGCAGTAGCCAAAAGCTTCCACAAGGATACGCTGAGAATCGCGCCGAAATCCATAAATAGAAAGGTAATCAATACCGCGTTAAAGAAAACGGAAACCGCGCTCAACGCCCAAAAGCCCTTCGATTTTAATACGCTTCCTATACCTTCCCTCTTCATACGAAGGATTTCGGAAAGTAACATTGCCAAAACCGGCAAAAGGATGTATAAAACAAACATAATCTCTCTCCTGATTTTCATGGAATGATCGTTTTTATTGTACCATATTTCCATGGGTTTGTCAACCAATCGAAAAAACAATGGAGGGTATAAAAACACAAAAGATCACAGAAAAATAATTTTTTTGAAATGCTTGAAAAGATTCGCCACCGCATATAAAAAGAACGATTACCAGACGTTTAAAAATTTTTTATTTTTTTCAAAAAAAGGCTTGACTTTCAAAAAAAGATATGCTATAATACAAAGGTCGCAAAGATCTGGGTGTGGCGCAGCTGGTAGCGCGCTACCTTGGGGTGGTAGAGGCCGCAAGTTCAAGTCTTGTCACTCAGACCAAAATCGGAGGTTCAACCGAACCTCCGATTTTCTTTTATTTCCTCGCAAATCCTCGCGAAATCTCGCGTTTTCGTGATAAATATAATGGGCTTGTTCTTCCCTGCTTCGAGGGTTGAACAAGCCCATTTTTCGCTTTTGACCACATGTTTGACCACTTGCGGAGATTTTTGCCTCATTTTCGG
>JAZORA010000046.1:0-2616 GCA_045656365.1 Eubacteriales bacterium
GAACCACCTGCTCAAGAACGGGGAGAACCTCCTGAATGTTGGAGATCTTCTTATCGGTGATCAGAATGAGGGCGTCGTCAAGAACAGCCTCCATCTTATCCATATCGGTTGCCATGTAGGGAGAGAGATATCCTCTGTCGAACTGCATACCCTCAACAACCTCGGAGTAGGTATCTGCCGACTTGGACTCCTCAACCGTGATAACACCGTCGGAGGTAACCTTTTCCATGGCGTCTGCGATCAGCTGACCGATCACCTCGTCGCCTGCGGAGATGGTTCCGACTCTTGCGATATCGTCGCTTCCGTTTACCTTCTTGGAGTTGGCAACGAGTGCGTCGATGGCGCGGTCAACCGCCTTCTTGATACCCTTGCGGACGACCATGGGGTTTGCACCTGCGGTTACGTTCTTCATACCCTCGCGGACGAATGCCTGAGCGAGAAGAGTAGCGGTGGTGGTACCGTCACCGGCTGCGTCGTTGGTCTTGGTAGCGACCTCCTTCACGAGCTGTGCGCCCATGTTTTCTGCCTGATTCTCCAGCTCGATCTCCTTGGCGATGGTTACACCGTCGTTGGTGATCAGGGGAGAGCCGAACTTTCTGTCAAGCACTACGTTTCTTCCCTTGGGACCCAAGGTGATCTTTACGGTGTTTGCCAGCTTATCCACGCCGCGGCAGAGCGCGTTGCGTGCTTCAATTCCATAGAGAATTTCTTTTGCCATAATAACTCAAGTTCCTTTCTGATTCTTGGTGAAGTTCCGATTATTCAACAATGGCGAGAATGTCGCTCTGACGAACGATGTTGTACTCCACGCCGTCTGCCTTTACCTCGGTGCCCGAATACTTGGACGTAATTACCTTGTCGCCCACCTTAACGGTCATTACGATCTCCTTGCCGTCAACCAGTCCTCCGGGACCTACGGCAACGACCTCTGCAACCTGAGGCTTTTCCTGCGCAGCACCCGTCAGGATCAGACCGCTCTTGGTCTTTTCCTCCGCTTCCAGAAGCTTAACGACAACTCTGTCTGCCAAGGGTTTGATAGTCATGTTTTTTTCCTCCTTATAATAAGTATTATTTAGAACAAATAAAAAGTGGGGTTGGCACTCTTTAACTTTGAGTGCTAACCTATACATATTTTACACCATTTTTTAGAAAAATCAAGTCTTTTTTTAAGATTTAACATTTAATTCACATTTGTTTTTTGATCTTTGGAGAAAAGCTCAAGGTCCTCTTGAAAAAAAGAGAAAAAGAGCGGGAAGCGGGACGAAAAACAAGGGGGAAAGAAGGGCGATCGAATGCTGAGATGGATCAATGAGTACGTGTTTGGAACGACGGTTCCTCTGCTTTTGATTTTGGCGGGAATTTTTTACGCCGCGCGCTTAGGTTTTTTCTTTGTGAGGCGAGGCGGTGCGGTTCTGCGCGCCCTGACCGAGAAGAATTCTTCGGAGGGAGTTTCCCCCGCGCGAGCGCTGTCCCTTGCCTTAGCGGGGACACTTGGGGTGGGGAATATCGTGGGAGTTTCCGCAGCCATCGCGGTGGGGGGATTCGGATCGATCTTTTGGATGTGGGTCAGCGCCCTTTGTGCCATGGTTCTCAAATATGCCGAGATTGTCCTTGCCATGCTCCACCGTCGATGGGACCCATCGGGCAATCCCCACGGCGGCGCATCCTACTATATCCGAGACGGCTTGGGAGAGCGGGGGCATATTTTCTTGGGTAGCCTTCTGGCGGGGGGATTTGCCTGCCTTTGTGTAATGAACTCGGTTACGATGGGCAGCATCGTTCAGGTCAGCGCAGTAAGGCACGCTTTTTCGGGGGTGTTTCATATTCCTCCCCTTGTGACGGGAATTTCATTGGCTCTTTTGACCTTTCTGACCATTCGTCGGGGAAGCGAGCGTGTGCTCTCTTTGACGGGAAAGCTTGTCCCCTTGATGACCCTTGGCTATCTGATTTTGTCGGCGGCGGTTCTCATTCTTCGAGGCGACGCCATCGGGGAGGCGTTTTCCCTGATTTTTCGGGACGCATTTGGAGGAAGCGCCGCCGTGGGCGGGATCGGTGGGTTCCTTCTTTCGGACAGCGTGCGACTTGGGACGATGCGGGGACTGGTCTCCAACGAGGCAGGGTGCGGAACGGCACCCACCGCCCACGCCGTTTCCTCTTGCCCATCTCCCGCCAAGCAGGGCGTTTGGGGGATCTTTGAGGTGTTTGCCGACACCATTCTTCTGTGTACCGTTACCGCGCTTGTGATTATTATCGGATGGTCGGAGGTCTCAGGACTTGGGGACGATTATATGATGATGACCATTCGCGCCTATGAGGCAACGCTTGGTGCTCCTGCCGCTTATTTTATGGGCGTGGCGGTTCTTTTTTTCGGCTTTGCCACGGTGGTTTGCTGGGGGCATTACGGCATGGAGAGCACGGCGATTCTGTCAAAGCGTCCCGCGGCTCGCCGTTTGTTCATCTTTGTCTACGTTTGTTCGGTTTTTGTGGGCGCCTTTGCCGAATCGGGCCTTGTCTGGGATCTGGCGGATTTTGCCGTGGGCGCCATGTGCTGGATCAACGTGACGGTGATTTGTCTGATGAGCGGGAACGCGGTGCAGCGGGGCGAGACCGCCTCGT
>JAZORA010000047.1:0-8804 GCA_045656365.1 Eubacteriales bacterium
GCTTCCCGACCTGACGGTTTCCGGCGTACACCACGGATATTTTGAAAAACAAGGAAAGGAAAACGAGGGAATTCTTGAATTGATCCGCCAGAAAAAGCCCGGTCTTCTCTTCGTTTGCTTGGGCTTTCCCGCACAGGAGAGGTGGATCGCGGAGAACCTTTCTTCCCTCCCATCGGTTCGCCTTGCCGTAGGACTTGGAGGCTCTTTTGATGTTTGGTCAGGGACGAAAAAACGCGCCCCGAAAGCCATTCAAAAAATGGGCATGGAATGGTTTTGGCGCTCCCTATCCTCCCCTGCGCACCTAAAAAGATTGCCCTACCTTCCCGCGTTTCTCCTGAAGGCGGTTCGGGAGAAATGAAAACGCCCGCCGCGCGGAGAAAATCTCCGCGCGGCGGGCATCTTGATTATTTTATAAACTGTTAACTGTCACTGCGAGTCCATTCCTTAAAGGTATAAGTCGATGTCAGATAAGTTGCCGCCGTTGTTTTGTCCTCGAGATCGCTCGAAGAAATCACGTTGCTTTGCGCACTCCAACCCGATTTGTTCTCAAAGGTCACACTCGTCAAGCTATCACAAGCATAGAATGCAGCATGTCCTATGCTCGTCACGCTATTTGGAATCGTAATGCTCGTCAAACTGCTACACATGAAAAACGCATTTTCACCGATGCTCGTTACGCCATTCGAAATGGTAAGGTCTCTTAAACCACTGCAATTATCAAACGCTGCTTTTCCTATGCTTGTTACGCTACCTGGAATCGTAATGCTCGTTAAGCCGCTACAATCATAGAACGCATTTTCACCGATGATTGTCACGCTTCCGTCATTAGGAATCACACTATTCTTACAGCCCAAAATCAAAGTTTTGCTTGCTGTTTCAATCAGACAATTTCCTGCGCTACGATAGACTTTGTTTCCATCTTCTACGATGATGCTTGTCAAGCCACCGCACCCACAAAACGCCTTTTCACCGATATGCGTCACACCGCTTGGAATCCTAATGCTCGTCAAGCTCTCGCAATTCTTAAACGCATTGGATCCAATGCTTGTCACCCGATTTCCCATCGTTACGTTCGCCAATGCAAAACACCCGTTGAACGCATAGTCGCCAATGCTTATCACACTGTTTGGAATCGTGATGCTTGTGATACCATAGCAACCATAAAATGCGAAACGATATATAAATCTGGTTTCCTCATTGATGTTACACGACGAGATATTCCACGTAGTGGCTTCTATCAGTATAAGATATGGATTTTCAGAGCTTCCCAGATACTTCGCGTTATCGTATTCATAATACGTAAGAGCATCGCAATTATCAAATGCATTTTTACCGAGCATCGTTACGCTGTTGGGGATCTCTATATTCGTCATGCTGCTGCAATTATAGAACGCAGAGAATCCGATACTCTTGACGCCGGACGGAAGCGTGATGGTCTCCAAGCTACTGCATCCGGAGAACGCATTCGCGGCAATACCAACCGTATTATTTCGCAACATCACACTCGTAACGCTCGTATCACAGCCAATGATCCATTTATCCACGTAAGATACGCCGCCCTCGGTTTGAATCAGTCTATTACAGCCGTCGAATGCCCTTGATTCAATTCTCGTTACACTCGACGGGATCGCGATGCTCACCAAACTACTGCATCCGGAAAACGCACGATATCCGATACTTGTAATGGGATAATTCTTATAAGAATTCGGAATTACGAGAAGCGTTGAGGTTCCCTCATAATCTGTTACCTCATAGCTTTGCGTTGCCGCATCAAACGCAAGAACCAAGCCGGACTCCAGCGTAACTTCCGCTTCGGGCGGTTCTTGGGGCGTAGGCTTCGGCTCTTCCGGTTCGGTTGTTTCCTCTTCCGGTTCGGTTGTTTCCTCCTCCGGCTCGGTTGTTTCCTTCTCCGGCTCGGTCATCGTTTCTTCAGTACCATTCGTTTCGTCGTCCAAATCGGGTTGTGGGTCTTTCGTACCGCACGACGCCAGCAACGCAACGTTTACGCAGAGAAGAATTGCCAATGTGAGTGTCAAAAATTTTGTCTTCATGTCTTTTCTCCTAAAAATAATGTGCGATTGAAAATCACTCAACTACTTTTACAGTATATCATGCTTTTTGGAAAAAAGCAATAGATTTTCCTTATTTTTACCAAAGCAAATACAAAAAGCCGAACGCGATGCGTTCTTCTTTCGTGGTTTCTTGTTTTTCTCAGTTCTTAATAAAATGCTCGTACTCGTGGTAGTAGTCGTTATCCATAACGATGCGAAGGTCGTCCCAGTTCAGCTTCTTTGCCAAAATAACACCGAGGAGGCTCTTGGCGTTGATCGCAAATTTATTTCCGCTCTGCAGCGTGATCTGTCCCTTCAGCTTGGTGGAAATGGCAACCAACTTCTTGGCATCTTCCATTGTGTCAATCTCCACGCGGTATACATACTTCTTAACGTTCTCGCCCATTGTAATTACCCTTCCTTTCCTATGGTAAAATTGTTTGAATTTTTTCTTTTGGTTCAGATTTTCTCTGACGGTATTATTTTACACGATGAATTTGAATACTTTGTGAATAAAGCATGGATTAATTGTAAAACTGCACAAAATCAATTTAACAAAATTGTGTATTGTAAACAAACGTATTTTGGTGAACTGCACAAATCTTACGAATTCTTCTCGTCCTGCTTGGACTTATTATGTCTTTTTTGGATCCACAAATAGAGGAGATATCCGCATCCGCTCACCACACCCGTGATAATTAGAAGATACATGGCGCGTATCATACGGTCGTCGCCGAGCGCCGCGCCGCTCATAGTGGATGTAATCACAGAGGGAATGCGACAGGCAGTCGTCAGAAGCAAATAGGTCGGAATGCTCATTTCGGTCAAGCCGATCACGTAGGTCAGAAGATCCTTTGGCGTTCCGGGGATCAGGAAGAGGATCGCCGTCAGTGCGTTTCGCTTGGAGGGCTCTCGCAAAATGGGGAGTGCCTCCAGCTTTTCGCGAGGATAGAGGGATTCCACCAGGCGTCTGCCGAAGCGTCTGGCAAGAAGGATTGCCACCACGCTTCCCAGCGCCATTCCAACAAGGCACAAAGCTGTGCCGTACACCGCACCAAAAGCATAGCCCGCGGCAATTTCCACCACCTCACCCGGAATCAGGGCGATCACCACCTGCACGGCGCAGATCAGAACCATGAGAATCGAACCGAGGATCGGATGCTCCACAATCCACTCACGAAGAACGTTGGTGTCGTTAAATTCCCGTTTCAGGATCAAAAATCCGAGAATCGCCAGAATACAGGACACGGCGGAGATCACCGACAAGATCGTTGCGGCATATCCCTTGGAATAATGCTTCACTTCTCCAAGCTCTTTATCGTGGAAGAGCTGTTTGACCTTTTCCTTGCGTTTTCCCACCGTATCACCTCTTTCTGTCGAAATTACAAGTATTATATCATATTTTTTGCCTTTTGCAAAGAGATTCGGAAAAAATTTTATAAAAAACGAGAGAGCCCACGTTGGTTCGGCTCTCTCGTAATAGTTTATGCGTCAAATCGGTTATGCGTCGATTTTCATATCGCCCGTCTCGATCCAACCCAGCTTACGGAAAAGCTCGTTGAAAAGGAAGGAAAGAATGGCGGGAAGGACGATGCAAACAAGGACGAGTCCCACCCACATCATAGCGTCGGGATTCTCGGTGGCGTCGATCACGCCGATGGGTCCTACCAAGCCGCAGGTTCCCATACCTGCCGCCACGCCCTGACACTTGAGCTTGAAGACCATGGTGGAGATCGGTCCTGTAATTGCGGCTGCCAAGGTAGGAGCCAGCCAGATCACGGGCTTCTTGACGATATTGCCCATCTGAAGCATGGACGTACCAAGTCCTTGGGAAACGATGCCGCCCCAGCCGTTCTCACGGAAGCTGACTACCGCAAAGCCGACCATCTGGGCGCAACAGCCTGCCACACACGCGCCGCCCGCCAGAAGGAATCCCTCGCTCGTTCCGTTCAGGAGAGATACGGCATACGCCGCTTCGGAGAAGATCATGGCACAGATCGCCGCAGAGGAAATGGGAAGGGTCAGGATCACACCCATGACCACCGACAGAACCACGCCCATCAGGAGCGGCTGGAAGGTGGTGGCGTAGGAAACGAAGCTTCCCAGATAATACATCACGTAAGAAACCAGGGGACAGAGGAGCCAGCTCGCCGCAAATCCGACCACCAGGGTCACAACAGGCGTTACCAGAATATCTACCTTTGTTTTCTTGGAAACCAGCTGTCCGATCTCACAAGCAAGAATGACCGCAAAAAATGCGCCCGCGGGACCGGCGGCGTAAAATACGCCCTCGCCGTCGCCTGCCGTTGCCGCCCACTTGAGGATGGCACCGCCATCACGGGCTACGATCGCTCCCATAGCATTGGACATGGCGCCCACTGCCGCACAGGAAAACATAACCAGAGGATGTGCGCCCAAGCGGTGAGCGATTGCTACGCCGATTGCCATTCCCGTCGCCGCCTTGGCGTAGGTTGCGATGGTATTGAGCATCTCAAGCTCGGTGTATTTGTAGATCGTTCCAAAGATCGTTCCGATCAGGAGCGAGGCAAACAGACCCAGCGCCATCGCGCCCATGGCATCGATGAAATAACGATGAAGATACTTTTTAACCGTTTTCATTTTAAACTCCTTTATGTAACGTTTTTTGTGACTTTATTTTAAGAAAACCAAGGCAAAAGAAGAATTCCCTCATAGGCAACGGGTATGAGCAGTGCGGGAAGAAGATTTCCCACGCGGATCTTTTTGGGAAACAGGAGATTCAGTCCCACCGCAAAAATCAGCACCGCGCCAACCCCAGAAAGATTGGTGATCAGACGCTCCGACATAAAGGGAGCGATAAAGGACGCGAAGAGTGTAATCAACCCCTGATACACGCCCACCGACAGCGCGGAAAATGCCGCACCGATTCCGTAGACCGAGGCAAAGACCGCCACGATCACAAGGTCGAGGATCGCCTTGATAAAGAGAGTACCGGAATCTCCCGTCAAGCCCTCCTCGAGCGGTCCGCAGATCGCCATTGCGCCCACACAAACCACAAGAGAGGCGGTTACAAAGCCCTCGACGAATCGGTTATCCCCACCGGCTCGAACCGTTTTTTTCAGGCGCTCGCCGATCGAATCCAATCGTTTTTCAATATTGATGGCCTCACCAAGTAGCCCACCAAGTACCAGAGAAAGAACAATCAGCATGGTAGCGCCCGCCACCAGCTTCCCTCCTCCGTCTGAAAATTCAATTGTAAAAATCATCTCAAACGCGCCCGCCATTCCAATAAACATGGTGGCAAGTCCGCACGCCTGCATCATGGTATCGCGAAACCGCTCCTTCAGTCCTCCTTTGCAGAGCATTCCAATGCCTCCGCCCAGAAGAATCGCCAGAACATTTACGATGGTTCCAAGACCTCTCAAGAGATCACCCCTTTAATTTATAATTTTTCAACGGTAAAAACCGCATGATTTACAACGATTATTTTACGAGGAAACGCCAAGATATTTCTCGATCCTCATCGGATGCATAGTCGATTCCAACACGCTTGTCCGTGACAAAATCCAACACCGTTCCATCATCCTCGATCCACAAGCCGTTTTCGGGAGTCAGAGGCAAACGGTTGAGAGAACGGTCAATGGAAAGTCCCTTAGTCAGGCGTCCCGGTCCGGAAAAGCCCTCCACACTACGGATCAAAACCGCCTCGGGATGTCCCTCGGGTCCCGTTGTAATATTCAACAGGTTGTGAATTCCGTAGCAAAGATAGACGTAGGCTCGTCCACCCGTAAGATACATCACATCGGTTCGGGGCGTTCTCCCCTTATGGGCGTGACAAGCGGTATCCTCCTCGCCGAAATAACATTCGGTCTCAAGGATTCTCCGCCGCCATACCGTCTCACCCACCCGACGGCACAAAAGCTTTCCCAAAAGACGGGGCGCAAGCTCAGTGGCGGGTGCTTGAAAATAGCTTTGTGGCAAAACCATAGCGATACAGAAGCAAGGGGATCGAAGGCTGCCCTGATCCCCTTGTTCTTCCTCCGATTTAAATTGTACCTATTATAGCACTTCACACTATAAATTTCAAGTATTTTTTCGTCGATTTTTCATGATTTTTTGCTTAATTTTTTATAAAACATGTTCAAATTCCGACTTCCGCCTCAGGCAAGTATGAAAAATCCAAAGGATACGAGAGCACAAAGAGTCAAGCCGATCGCCATGGGAAGCAGAGCCGAGAGAAGCATCCACCTTGTCTTTCCCGTTTCCCGTCGGATGGTCAACATCGTGGTAGCGCATGGAAAATGGAACAGCATCAAAGTCGCCACGCACAGTGCCGTTTTGAGTGACCAGCCGTTGGCAAGGAGGATCTCCCTCAGCTCCCAAAGACCGTCGTACTCCACAAGACTTCCACCTGCCGTATATGCCATCAGGACGATGGGAAAAAAGATCTCGTTGGCAGGAAGCGCCAAAAAAAGCGCAAGAAGAATGACGCCGTCCACGCCAAAGAACATCCCCACAGGATCAAGAAACGACGATGCCGTCTGAAGGAGAGAGGCATCACCGATCCTGACGTTGGCAACGATCCACAAGATCAGTCCCGCGGGGGCGGCAACCACCGCCGCTCTCCCAAGGACGTATAGCGTTCGATCCAGCACCGAGCGAAGGATCACCTTTCCAACCTCCGGCGACCGATAGGGTGGCAGCTCCAACGTAAAGGAGGAGGGCTCCCCCTTCAGCACGGTACGGGATAACAGCCACGAAGTGAACAAGGACACGAATACCGAGAGGGCAATCAGTCCCGTCAGCACAAGTGCCGCGCCAAGGGATCCCCAAAAGCCGGTCGCCGCCACAAAAAACAGAGAAATGAGAGCCACCAGCGTAGGAAATCTCCCGTTACACGGGACGAGCGAATTGGTCAGCATGGCAATCATGCGCTCCCGTTTTGAATCGATGATTCGACATCCCACAACCCCCACGGCGTTACACCCGAACCCCATACACAAGAAGAGAGAAAAATGCGCTCTTCATTCTTTCTTTCGTTTTCGCTGCGCGCGGCAAAAGAGCGTCTCAGAAACGAGTGGGGGATGCGTATCGGGTACGACGATCCACGCCTCTCTTTCCACAGGAATGGATCCCTTGGTCTTCAAGCTGATTTTTCTGGTTTTTCCTTGAACCGTACAACCGAGATAGACCCGATTCCGAAGAATCTTGCAAATACCGGACTGCGTCCATTTTCTCCCCTCGCTCGCCTTTCCCTCCCTTATTTTTCGATAATCCAAGGGAACAGGGATTCCCCGTCCATTCAAGTCCTCGGCAATTTCAAGCGTCGATCTGCCCTCTGCCGATTGAAGAAAAATACTGGACACCACAAAAGCCGCCTCCGTGTCGACCACCAGGCGGTTGTGATCCTCCTCCGATTTTCGGTATCCGTAGGGCGCAAAGCTCCCGATATACTGCCCTGCCATGGATTTTGCCCTCAGAGCGCTTCGGATTTTTCTTGAAATATCACGGGCGTACATTTCGTTCATCACGTGGCGGAATGGCGCCAGATCGTCGATCTCCTCCTCAGAATCATAGCCGTCGTTGACGGCAATCAGCCGTACCCGATGCCGGGGGAAATAGACCTCGGTCAGCTCCCCCGTGGCAATATAATTCCGACCAAGACGGGACAGATCCTTCACAATCACCACGCCGATCCGCCCCGCCTCAATATCCTCCCGCATGCGCAAAAAGGCGGGGCGATCATAGCTCGTTCCCGAATAGCCGTCGTCCACGTATTCCTCTGTCACGTGGAATCCTCGCTCCTCGGCAAATCTCCTCAAAAGTAACCGCTGGCTTTCGATTCCCGCGCTTTCTTTTTCGCCTTTTTCCCCACCCATGTCCTCTCGGGACAGACGCATATATAACGCTACACACCCTCTCATTCCCGTCTCCCCCTTTTTTCGGGATAAATTTTCCCTAAAATAAGGCAAAACCTCCTCTTTTACTTGACTTTTTTAAAATTTTAATGTATAATTAAATCTTGATACTATATTGTATTTTTTTAAGGAGTTATTTTATGATTCAACTGACCTCAAGCGGCGTATATCTTGTTGACGGCAAGATCGCTCGGACGGCGTCTCTCTCTCCCGAGGAGGCAAGAAAGAACACCATTGCCTATTCGGTTCTGAACGCCCACAACGTCAGCGGTAACGACCGCGACCTTAAGATTAAATTTGATGCACTTGTATCTCACGATATTACCTACGTGGGAATCATTCAAACGGCTCGCGCCAGCGGCCTTAAGGAATTCCCCATTCCCTACGCCATGACCAACTGTCACAACTCGCTCTGCGCCGTTGGCGGCACGATCAACGAGGACGACCATGTATTCGGTCTCTCGGCTGCAAAAAAATACGGCGGAATTTACGTTCCCGCCAATCAGAGTGTCATTCACTCCTATGCCCGCGAGGAGCTTGCCGGCTGTGGAAAAATGATCCTTGGTTCGGACTCCCACACCCGTTACGGTGCGCTGGGAACCATGGGCGTGGGCGAGGGCGGACCTGAGCTTGTGAAGCAGCTTCTCAAGAATACATACGACGTAAAAGCCCCCGAGGTGGTGCTGGTATACCTGACGGGTACGCCCAAGAAGGGCATCGGTCCGCACGACGTGGCGATTGCCCTTGTCGGTGCAACCTTTGGAAACGGCTTTGTCAAGAATAAGGTGCTTGAATTCGTTGGCCCCGGTGTCAAAAATCTGTCGATCGATTTCCGTAACGGTATCGACGTCATGAC
>JAZORA010000048.1:0-4707 GCA_045656365.1 Eubacteriales bacterium
TCATTATATTTATGGTGTTCTCAATGCGTCAAGCAGGTGGCGGAAAGATGGGAGGCTTTGGCAAATCCAAGGCAAAGACACAGCAGGGTGCAGAAAAGGTTCTCTTTACCGACGTTGCGGGAGCAGATGAGGAAAAGGAAGAGCTGGAGGAGGTGGTGGAATTCCTGAAGGATCCCACAAAGTACTCCAACCTGGGCGCTAAGATCCCCCACGGCGTTCTCTTGATGGGCCCTCCCGGTACGGGTAAGACCCTTCTTGCCAAGGCGGTCGCGGGAGAAGCGGGAGTTCCCTTCTTCTCGATCTCGGGATCGGATTTCGTGGAAATGTACGTGGGTGTTGGCGCATCGCGTGTACGCGATCTCTTTGAGAACGCAAGAAAGCATCCCGCTTCCATTATCTTTATCGACGAGATCGACGCCGTCGGTCGTCACAGAGGTGCAGGCCTTGGCGGCGGACACGACGAGCGTGAGCAGACCCTGAACCAGCTTCTCGTAGAGATGGACGGCTTCGGCTCTCACGACGGTATTATCGTGATTGCCGCCACCAACCGTCCCGACATTCTGGAGCCCGCACTGCTCCGTCCCGGCCGTTTTGACCGTCAGATCACGGTAAACTATCCCGACATCAAGGGACGTGAGGAAATCCTCAAGGTTCACGCCAGAAATAAGCCGCTGGAGGAAACGGTCGATTTCAAGCAGATCGCAAAATCCACCGCAGGCTTTACGGGCGCCGATCTGGCAAACCTCTTGAACGAGGCATCTCTCTTGGCGGCGCGCCGTGGAAAGAGCCTGATCGGTATGGACGATATTGACGACGCTTATATTAAGATCGTAGCAGGTCCTAAGAAAAAGACCCGTTCCATGAAGGAATCGGAAAAGAGAAAGACCGCCATTCACGAGGCAGGTCACGCCATTATCGCACACGAGCTCCCCGGGCTTGATCCCGTGCAGCAAATCTCCATTATTCCCAGCGGAAACGCGCTCGGCTACACCCTGAACCCGCCCGTTGAGGATAAGTTCAGCGTTTACAAGAGCGAGATGAAGGAAAAGATCACCATGCTCTTGGGCGGACGCGCCGCAGAGGAGCTGGTATTCGGCGACGTATCGGGCGGTGCCTCCAACGACATTCAAAGGGCCACCGATATTGCCAAAAAGATGGTCACACAGCTCGGCATGAGCGACCTTCTTGGTCCCCGTTCCTTTGGAAGCGGTCACGGCGAGGTATTCCTCGGCAGAGACTTCTCGAACGCTCAGGATTATTCCGACGCAACGGCGGCAAAGATCGACGAGGAAATCCACGCAATCATTCAGGCGGCGTACAACGACGCCAAGGCGATCCTTTCCCGTCTGTCCGATAAAATGAACTTTATAGCCGACTTCCTTCTCAAGAACGAGATCATGGACGGCGAGCAGTTCAAGGCAGTCATGGAGGGAGATCCCACCTTTGAGGAGCTGGAGGAGATGACCGAGGCAAAGAAGCGGAAGAGCCGCGAGGAGAACGAGGAGCGCCGCCGCGAGGAAGCCAGACGCGCACGCGAGGCACAGGAGTCTGCGGCAAGCAACACCCCCACTCCCGAGGACGCAACCATGGATTCGGTGGAGTCAACCGAGACCGAAGAAGTAACGATGGCTCAAGCCGACGAAGAAATCGAAGAAAGTTCGGAAGAAATTTCGGAAGAATTTTCTGAAGAAGAACGCGATGAGATCGAAGAAAACGACGACGATCATACCGAAGAATAAACCTTATAAAAACGAACCTGCCCAAAGGCAGGGTCGTTCTTCGTTTATTACTTTTTTAAATTATTTATTAATTTAATAAATATTGAAAGAAATGGACAAAATCAGGCGATATTATTATGGAACCATCAAAATCGGGAGGAACCATCATGAAGATTGCCTTTTTTGACACCAAGCCTTACGACAAGCCGTCCTTTGAGTATTTTGGACAGAAATGGGGCGTTGAGTTCAAATACTTTGAAGCCAAGCTGACCGAGGATACGGTCTGGCTTGCCAAAGGCTTTGACGGCGTATGCGCCTTCGTCAATGACACCCTGAACGCCACTGTGATCGATCGCCTTTACGAAATGGGAGTCCGGCTGATCGCTCTGCGTTGTGCCGGCTTTAATAACGTGGACGTCAAGCACGCCTTCGGACGGATCCACGTCCTGCGCGTTCCCGCCTACTCTCCCTACGCAGTTGCTGAGCATACCATGGCAATGCTCCTGACCTCGGTACGCAGAATCCATAAGGCGTATATCCGAACCCGTGACTTTAACTTCAGTCTCGTGGGCATGACAGGCTTCGATCTGCACGGAAAGACGGTCGGGGTTATCGGAACGGGACGCATCGGTCGGGTATTTATCGACATCTGCCGAGGATTTGGCATGAAGATCTTGGCATACGACAAATACCCTTCAAAAGACCTTGACAACGGCGATACGGTTCGCTATGTCCCCCTCCACGAGCTATTGCGGGAGAGCGATATCATTTCCCTTCACTGCCCACTGACCGACGAAACCTATCACGTCATCGATGAGGATTCTCTGGCAATCTGTAAAAAGGGCGTCATTCTTCTCAATACCTCCCGTGGTGCGCTGGTAGACGCCGAGGCGCTTCTCTCCGCCATCAAATCCAGGAAGGTAGGTGCGGCGTGTCTTGATGTATACGAGGAAGAATCGGACTTCTTCTTTGAGGACTGCTCGGGACACATTTTGGAGGATGACGTGCTGGCTCGCCTGATCTCCATGCCCAACGTGATCGTCAGCTCCCATCAGGCATTTCTCACAGAGGAAGCACTTTCGAGTATTGCCGAAACCACCGTAAAAAACATTGTGACCTTTCTTAAAAACGGACAATGTGAAAACGAAATCTGCCATCGTTCCGGGCGCGTGGAGGACTGTAAAAACGGCATCTGCTTTTCATCGTCCGATCTCCAAAAAGCCCCAAATTCCTAAAATCACCGATAAAAATTTTCAATAAAAAACTTGCGATATCACAGAAAATATGCTATACTGAATCTATCCATCATCCCCAACGATTTTGGGCGGTATAAAATATTGGAGGTATTGTATATGACCATTACAAAGGACGTAAAATATATTGGCGTCAACGATCACAAGGTCGATCTTTTTGAGGGACAGTACGTCGTCCCCAACGGAATGGCTTACAACTCTTACGTGATCTTGGATGAAAAAATCGCCGTTATCGACACGGTAGATATTGGCTTTACCCACGAGTGGCTGGACAACCTGCAAGTCACGCTGGACGGAAAAAAGCCAGACTATCTGATCGTACAGCACATGGAGCCCGATCATTCGGCAAACGTTTTGAATTTCTCAAAGCTTTATCCCGACGCTGTCATCGTTGCTTCCGCCAAGGCATTCGCCATGATGAAGAACTTCTTCGGAACCGATTTTGCCGACCGACGTCTCACGGTGGGAGAGGGATCAACCCTTGAGCTTGGCACTCACACCCTGACTTTTGTCACCGCGCCCATGGTTCATTGGCCTGAGGTGCTCGTAACCTACGATTCCACGGATAAAATTCTCTTCTCCGCCGACGGCTTCGGCAAATTTGGCGCGCTTGACGTGGAGGAGGATTGGGCGTGTGAGGCTCGCCGCTATTACATTGGAATCGTTGGAAAATACGGCGCGCAGGTTCAGGCACTGCTCAAAAAGGCAGCAGGGCTTGAGATTGAGATCATCTGTCCCCTTCACGGTCCCGTCCTTCGCGAGAATCTTGGCTATTACCTGAATCTTTACAATATCTGGTCCAGCTATCAGCCCGAGGAGGAAGGAATCATGATTGCCTATACCTCAGTATACGGCAACACGAAAAAAGCGGTTATGCAGCTGGCGGATCGCCTCAGAGCCAACGGCTGTCCCAAGGTCGTCGTCAACGATCTGGCGCGCTGTGATATGGCAGAAGCCGTAGAGGATGCCTTCCGTTATAGCAAGCTGGTTCTGGCAACCACCACCTATAACGCGGATATCTTCCCCTTTATGAAGGAGTTTATTCACCATCTGACCGAAAGAAACTACTCCAATCGTACCGTAGCGCTCATGGAAAACGGAAGCTGGGCACCTCTGGCGGCAAAGGTCATGCGCTCGATGCTGGAGGGCTGTAAGAACCTGACCTTTACGGAAAACAACGTCCGTATTCTTTCCGCCTTGAACGACGATAGCGCAGAGCAGCTTCGGGCACTTGCCGATGAGCTGTCGCGGGAATATCTGGAGCAGCGTGACGAAACCGCCAACAAGAACGATCTTTCTGCCCTCTTCCGCATTGGCTACGGTCTCTACGTGGTGACCTCCAACGATGGTAAGAAGGACAATGGCTTGATCGTCAATACCGTTACGCAGGTCACGAGCACCCCCAACCGACTTGCCGTCACCATCAACAAGGAAAACTATTCCCACCACGTCATCAAGCAGACGGGCAAGATGAACGTCAACTGTCTCTCGGAGGACGCGCCCTTTGCCGTGTTCGAGGCCTTTGGCTTCCGCAGCGGACGCAACGTGGATAAGTTTGCCGACTGCACGCCGCTTCGCTCGGACAACGGCCTGGTCTTCCTGCCCCGCTATATCAACTCGTTTATGTCGCTCAAGGTCGAGCAGTATGTTGACCTTGACACGCACGGTATGTTCATTTGCTCCATCACTGAGGCAAGAGTGCTTGGTGACCGCGAGACCATGACCTACACCTACTA
>JAZORA010000049.1:0-3169 GCA_045656365.1 Eubacteriales bacterium
ACTTGGTCAAACGCGATGCTTGCACTTTACTTGAAGTGATAATTCTTCGCTAAGAACATCACCCTACCGACGGAGCATTTTTTACTGTTTTACTGATTTTATCCTTTTACGCCAAAGCGTTCCCGACAGCGGGGACAAACCACCGTATGCTTTCCCTTTGCCCGAGGCAAACGAAGCACCGCGCGGCAACGGGGACATTTGCGATAGACGTGGGTCTTTCGATCCCGTCTCCGATTGCGCCAAAGCTTGAAAAAGCCGCAAAAACGATCGTTCTCCCGACGGCGCTTGACGATATTTCTGGAAAACATGCGAAAGAAGATCCAGAAAATCAGAGCCGTGGAGATCAAAGCATAGCCAAGCCACAGTCCCACACTCAACGAAGCCGCCTCGGCGGGGATAAACAGTGAGCCGATGGTGTAGAGCAATACGACTACCACGTATACCCACAAGAGAACCTTGTTGAGGGTATCGCTTCCGTATCTCCCACTCATAAAGCGATAAAGCTTATATTTCAATTTACCCATAGTTATTGTAACCTTTCACGACCGATCTCCCACGGGAGATCGGTCGATCTTATTGATCCGATCAAACGAAATTACTCAGTGCGAAGCGCCTCAACAGGATCCTTCTTCGAGGCAAGGCGGGAAGGAAGCAATCCTGCAATCAGGGTAAGACCCATGCTGATCAGCACCAGAACCACCGCCGCTACCCAAGGAAGTGTCGCTCTGACACCAACGATTCCCGACAGAGCGTGAATGATGGCGTTAATCGGCAGACAAAGCAGGATGGTAAAGAGGATGCCAAAGAGTCCTGCCGCAAATCCAACGATCAGGGTTTCTGCGTTGAATACGCGAGAAATATCCTTCTTGGACGCGCCGATGGAACGGAGAATACCAATCTCCTTGGTTCTTTCCAATACCGAGATATAGGTGATAATTCCGATCATGATGGAGGAAACCACCAGCGAGATCGAAACGAAGGCGATCAGCACGTAGGAAATTACGTCAATGATGGTGGACACCGAGGACATCATGACACCGACAAGATCGGTGTATTGCAGCTTCTTGACCTCTTCCACGCCGTCGTTGTATTCCTGAATGAAGGCCTCGATTGTTTCCTTGGATTCAAAATCCTTCGCGTAAAAATTGATGGATGCGGGGTCCGCCTTCTCGGCGTCGCCCAGCTTCTTCAGCATCGAATCGTAGGTCTCGTCCTTGTCGGGAACCATCTCGTAAAGGGTCTCCTCAAAGGTCGCAAACATCTCGTCGTCCATCATACCGAGGATCATCATCATGCTCTTTTCATTGACCGTCCAGTTGACCATATCCTTGTTCATCTGGGCGTAAAGCTCGGTCATAAACTCGTCGGAGCAAATGTCCTTCAGTCCCATAATGGCAGGCGTGGTCTCGGTTTGAGGTATGCCGTTGATCAGAAGCATCACCTGGGTATCGGACATGAGAGGAAGCAGATCCACCACGTTATCCACGGTAAAAGCAACGCTGGAAAGACCGCCGGGAATCTGCTGAAGAGAGGAAAGAAGCACGCCGAGTGCCGTAATATCCTCGGGAACGTACGGAGGCATTGCCGCTTGAAGCACCACGTCGTTTTCCTTCGCGTTCTTCAGCATCGCACCGATCTTCTCCGCCTGCTCCTCGTCCTTCATGGTTCCAAGGAACATGGCAATGGTATCGGGCGTAACGTCCAGCATTCCCTTGTATTCTTCGTTTTCAAGGATCATCGCCGTCATCACGCTGTAAAAGCGCTCCATATTGGTGGTGCCCACACGGTCAATCAGATCCTGAATGTTTTCCCTTTCATAAACCGTTCTTTCAAAGGGCGCACCGTTCAGCACGCTGTGATTGGGCGTCTGTTTCTGCTGATTGATGATCTCACTCTTGGTGTTTGCCTCGAGGATCATGTCGGTCAGCGCCTTGGTATAGCCAAGCGCGCCCGTAATCGAGGTAGCGGTCACACCCGCGCGAGGACGAATGATACCCGAGATCCGCAGCTCGGTTCCATGCTCACTCACAAAGCTTTCCTGATCAAATCCGTATTCCCGAATATCCCGCCACTTCGGATACTCCACACCGTCAACCGTATAGGTGGCGTTCGTCTTTTCATAGAAATCGGAGGAGGTGAGAAGGTGGAACTTCATGCCGATAAAATCGTCCAGGTCGTAGGGCTCCATGGGCGTTGTATCGTACTCGCCGTTCATCATCAGGTCCTTCATGATATCTTCCAGCTCACCCTGATCGAGAACACCCAGCATGTAAAGGGTCATTTTGCTGATCTGATTGTCTCGGCTGACCACCAGCACCACCTCGTTTGCCGACGTGGGCCAATGGCTGTTCTCTCCCACCAGCTCGTATTGCTGATCCAGGAGGGACTGGTTGTTGATCATTTCAGAGAGGATTCCCATGCCCATGGCACCCATGCCACCCATAGAATCCATCATATCTCCCATGCCCGAGAACATTTCTCCCATGTTCTCAAAGATCGTGGTGGGGCTGACCTGCGTTTTTCCGTCCTCGGTAAATACCTGCAGATCAAAATCATAGGTATACTGCACGTCGCTGACCGCGTCTGCGATCTCCAGATAATTTTCATCCAGATGCACCTTGAAGGACGCAAGATCGTTCTCTACCGTTGCCGACATGGCTGCCATCATCGTACCGAGAGAGTCGTCTACGTAAATCTTATTGGGATCGGTATTCTCCGCCTTCTGCTCCGAAACCTCGGTCATTGCCGAAAGCATTGCCGAATAGTCGGTGGTCGTTCCCGAAATCGTCAAGGGATAGGTGGAAAGCGTGTCCTCCTGCACCTGATCGATATAGCCCTGAATACCGTTGGAAAGCGCAAGGATCAGGGCGATACCGATGATACCGATCGATCCCGCGAAGGAGGTCAGAATCGTTCTTCCCTTCTTGGTCATCAGGTTGTTCATGGAAAGCGACAATGCCGTAAAGAAGGACATGGAGGTCTTCTTTGTCTTCTTTTTCTTTTCCTTTTTTGCCTTCTTGACATCTGCCGCTTTGGATTCCTCCGCCGCGGAGATCACCTCACTCGGCTCACCCTCGTAGGGGTTGGAGTCGTCCACCACCAGACCGTCGCGCAAACGGACGATACGGCTAGAGTACTCCTCGGCAAGCTCGGGGTTATGGGTTACCAT
>JAZORA010000050.1:0-2775 GCA_045656365.1 Eubacteriales bacterium
TATTCCAGCCAAGTGAAGAGGGTATAAGAAGCGGTGCTATGGAGCTTGTAAACGGCGGATTGATGGACGAGATAGACGTTATTATCGGTATGCACATTGAAAACTGGCTGCCTTCCGGCAGTATCGGGGTTTGCAGCGGCAGCTCTATGGCATCAAGCCGAAACTTCCGTATTGATTTTTACGGTGCTACAGCACACGCGACACTGCCTCATTCCGGAATCGACGCACTTGCCGCGGCAGTCCGTACGTATAACAACATTCAGTATATGACAGGCAGAGAAATAAATCCTTTTGCTAAGTACGTTTGCTCCGTAGGCAAGCCTTCGGGCGGAACCTCGCAAAATATAATTGCAGACCACGCATTTATGCTTGGTACAATACGCACCTTCGATATGGAGCTTGACGCTTTCCTTATAAAAAGAATTGAAGAAATTGCAAAGAATGCTGCGAATGAAGTAGGCGCAAAAGCTGTCCTCGATACAAGCCTTAAGGCATTCGTCGTATATAACAACCCCTACATTTCAGGGCTGGTGCTTGATTCTGCAAAAAAGGTTGTCGGTGAAGATAATATTGCTAAAATGCCCGAAAAGCTCAGCTCTGAGGATTTTTCGCAGTATCTTACGAAGAAGCCCGGAGTATTTATAAGGCTTGGAACGAGAAATGAAGAAAAGGGCTGCACAACGCTTCCTCATAATAATGACTTTATGATTGATGAGGACGCTTTCGTTTCAGGAAGTGACACATGCGTACAGTTTGTGCTTGACAACATGAACGGAATTGATATGAAAAAAGTAGAAGCTTCGGATGAAAGGATGAAAAAATAATGAAACAGACAGTATGTAGCGTTGGAGATATTATATTCATTGACAATATGCCAGAAAACTATGATATTACACCGCTTAAGAACGTTATCGAAAAAGCAGACGTAAAGCTGTTTAACCTTGAAAACGTATTATCCGACAAGCCTATTTACGGTTCCTCCTATTGCGGTGGTGTATGGCTTCTTGCAAAAGAGGATACCCTTGACGACACGCTGAAATTCGGGTTTAACGGTTGCTCTTTTTCTAACAATCACACGATGGATTATTCCTATGAAGGAATGTTTTCAACTCTTGCTGCGGCAAAAAAGAGGAATCTTCCTATCTGCGGAGCCGGGAAGGATCTGCCCGAAGCCTCAAATTACGCGGTTGTAGAAACCGAAAACGGCAAATGCGGCATTATTTCGCTTTGCTCGTCAATCAATGACGCCGCTCGCGCAGGAAATCCATCCGACACCCTGCCCGGACGCCCCGGTCTTAACCCATTGCGCTTCTCGACGGTCTATCACGTTACGCCCGAAGAGATGAAAACGTTAAAAGAAATATCGGCGTCAACCCATATTGACGGCAGAAGAAACCGCTCACGCTTGGGCGGATATACCCCATATGCACCTGATGGATGCTTCGGATTTGGAGATTACGTATTCCGCGAGAGCGACATACCGGGCAAGTCCTCTAAGGTCAACCCCGTAGATATGGAAAGAACCGAGGAAACAATCAAGAGAGCGCTCACCGAGTGTGAAACCGTCATTGTTAATATCCACTCGCATGAAATCAAGCACGATACCGACGACGAGCCGGATGATTTTATGATTGAATTTTGCCGCAAGTGCATAGACGCAGGCGCTTCTGCCGTTATCGGCACGGGAACTCATCAGCTAAAGGGGCTTGAGGTATACCGCGGAAAGCTTATCTTCTATAGCATTGGCAACTACATATTCCACAGTGACAGCGCATTCTGTATGCCTGACGACTATCGTGAGAGATACCGTATGCCTAAGGGACTCACCCCCCGTGAAATGATAAATATTCGAAATCAAAACAATACGCGCGGACTTCACTCCGACGTCAACAATTTCCGATCTCTTCTACCTTTTATGACCTTTGAGGACGGAGAACTGACGGGTGCTGTTCTCTATCCCATAAGACTTGATATGACGACCGGCTTTCCCGCTCTCGCAGACGAAGAAGAAACGAAAATCATATACGATTATCTTTGCGAGCGCAACAAGCAGTTTGGTACAGTTATGAATATTAACGGCAAAGTTATAGAGGTAAAACTGAAGTGATTAAATTAGATACATATGAACAGGCGCTCTTTGAAACGATCAAAAGGGGAGCAACGGAGATCTCTCCTGACGTAAGAGATGCATTTGAAAGCGCCATTGAAAAAGAAACGAATCAGGATGCCAAAAACGGCCTTATAGCAACTCTTAAAAGTATGGATATGTCAAAGGTAAGGCAAAATCCTCTTTGCGTAGATACCGGCTGGCCGATATTCTATTTTAAGGTTGGTAACAAGTGCGAGCTTGAGGGAGGCTTTGTGGAGCTTGAGAATGCGGCGCGCAGAGCGGTTGCCAAGGCAACAAAGCTTGGATATCTTCGCGCTACCATGAAGCATCCGCTCACAGGATACGACCCCGGAAACAATATCGGAATGAATATCCCCGATTTTACATACAAGTTTGTAGACGGGGACGCCATTGAAATGTCTTACGCGGCAAAGGGTGGAGGAAGCGAGTGCTTCGGCGGAACAAGACACAGAATAGTTGCCTTTGCTGACGGAATTCAGGGAATAGAAAAATTCGTTATTGACAGCTTTGTGGCATCTGCCAGAGCAGGCGCGGTATGTCCCCCTTCCGTTCTCGGAATCGGCATTGGCGGAACCGCCAACGTAGCCGCAAATCTTGCTAAAGAGGGAGCCTGCCTGAGAACGGTTGGCTCAAAGCACCCCCAT
>JAZORA010000051.1:0-2899 GCA_045656365.1 Eubacteriales bacterium
CTCTGTATAGAACTTCATACAAACCATCCTTTCTTTGGTATTTTCTTACAAAAAGATTGTTTGCTTTTTGTAGTATTTCACAATAAGCTTTAGGCTCTTTCGAAAAAAGCCTGATTTTCTACCTACACTATACCATATTTATCATGGTTTGTCAATGGTTTTTCTTTATTTTTTTGGATTTTTGTTGGTTTGTTGTGAGTTTGATGCAAAAAAGTCCAACATAATCCCAAGAAAGTGGGAGATATTTTTGCGTATTTTTAAAAAGAAATCCACAAAACCAAACACAATTCTCCAACAAAAACAACTTGGTTTTTCGAGGTTTTTCCGTTCCCTTGCGATTTACGATAAAAAATCGCAAAAAAAATCAAAAGATTTTTCAAAAAGGTCTTGATTTTTGAAAAAGAATGTGATATAATACACGGGTCGGCATGGAGAGATGGCTGAGTTGGTCTAAGGCGCACGACTGGAAATCGTGTGTAGGCTAATACCCTACCGAGAGTTCGAATCTCTCTCTCTCCGCCAACAAAAACAGAACTTTTGTCTACCGACAAAAGTTCTGTTTTTGTTTATCCAAGCCGCCGGCTTGGCATATCATCACGCGTCAGCGTGTATATCATCGCCGAAGGCGTATATCATCAGCCGAAGGCTGTATTTTCTGCGGCTTGATGATATACAACACTTCGTGTTGATGACAACCGCAACAAGTTGCGGATGATATACAAGGCTACGCCTTGATTTATTAGCAAACGTGTGGTATAATTGTGAAAAAGGAGGTGCAACTATGTTTTTCAAGAAGCTAAAGGCGCAAAGAAAAAACGATATGTTGAATGCGATGAAAGCCGTTCTTCCCGCCGAGGCGACTCTCGTTTCATTCGAGTATAACGACAAGGTTTTCGGCAATATCGTTGTCAAAATCGAATTGAAAAAAATAATGCACACTTTTGTAACCGATCGCGGTGAAATTTATCACAATGGAAAAATGATATGCGATAGCTCATATCGCCATACAGAAAAAGAAGACACGTTTCCCAAATTACTTCAAATTATAAAAAACGAATTGAAATTCTGAATACGGACACCTTTTGTTCGCAATTACCTATGCTCAGACACCTTTTATCACATTTAAGGCAAAAAAGCACATCCCAATCGGGGTGTGCTTTTTTGGCGTAAAACGGATATGAACATGGGAGAAGCAAGTCCTTCCCTTACCAAGATAAAAACGATACGGCAGTTCCCTGCCGTATCTTTGTTATTTTCTTACTTTGTTCCGAAGAGTCGGTCACCCGCGTCACCCAGTCCGGGAAGAATGTACCCGTGTTCGTTGAGACAACGGTCGAGGGTGGAAACGTAAATATCCACGTCGGGATGCGCCTCCGCTACGCGGGAAACACCCTCGGGCGCGCCGATGATCGCCATAAACTTGATGTGCTTACAGCCACGATTCTTCAGAAGCTGAATGGCATCGCAGGCGCTTCCGCCCGTCGCCAGCATGGGGTCAACCACCATGACCAGCTTATCCTCAATGCCCGAAGGAAGCTTGCAATAATAGGACTGCGGCTCCAAGGTCTCCTCGTCGCGGTACATACCGATGTGTCCCACTCTTGCCGACGGAAAAAGCACGTGCACGCCGTTAACCATTCCAAGACCCGCCCGAAGAATGGGCACGATCACAATGGAGTTATCGGCAACCACCGTCTGGGTACAGGTCTCAAGGGGAGTCTTGACCTGGATCTCGGTAGTGGGAACGCCCTCCTTCAGACTTTCGTAGGTCATCAGCGTGGTGATCTCCTCCACCAGCTCGCGAAACTCCTTCATGCTGGTCTTTTCATCACGGAGAATGGCGATTTTATGCCGAATCAGCGGATGATCGAAAATAATTACGTTATCGTATTGCTTCATGTTTTTGGGACTCCTTTGCAATTTCTTACGCCTTGTTCGTCTTTTAAGCCTTTTTAAACTTATTCAAAAGAACATTAACGAGAATACCGAGGATCAGCGCGCACGCAATCGAAGTGATGGTCACCTTGCCGATTGCCATCGCCATACCGCCGATACCCGCAATCAGGATCACCGAGACGGTAAAGAGGTTGGCATGATCCTCCAGATCTACCTTCTGGATCATCTTCAGACCCGAAACGGCAATAAAGCCATAGAGGGTAATGCATACACCGCCCATGACGCATCCGGGAATCGAATCAAGGAATGCCACAAAGGGAGATACAAAGGAAATGAGGATCGCCAGAATCGCCGTGGTGGTGATGGTGGCAACCGACGCGTTACGGGTAATGGCAACACATCCCACGCTTTCGCCGTAGGTGGTATTGGGACAACCGCCGAAGAACGCGCCGGCAAAGGAACCTACACCGTCTCCAAGGAGGGTACGGTGCAGACCGGGATTCTCAAGGAGATCGGTATCAATGATGCTGGAGAGATTCTTGTGGTCGGCAATATGCTCGGCAAAGACCACGAAGGCAACGGGGATGTATGCTACCGCAACGGTCGCGAGATAGCTCCACTCAAAATCCTTTACACCGTCCAGTGCTTTTACAAAAGAAAACTCGGGAAGAGCAATAAAGGTTTTCAGGCTTACGCCGTCTACCACAAGAGCGCGGAAGGGAGCGAAATCAATAATCTTAAAGGAATCGATCGCTGCCGCATAACCGATGACCGTAAAGACAAGCGCCACCGCATAGCCGGCAAGCACGCCGATGATGAAGGGGATCAGCTTGGTCATCTTTTTACCGTAAGTAGAGCAAAGAATCACAACCACAAGGGTCACCATGGCGCAAAGGAGGGAAATCCAGAGATTGCCCGACATCACAAACGCGCCGTTTCCGTCCTGCGGACCGTAGGAAAAGACGTCTTTGATGGCGGCACCCGCCAAGGAAAGACCGATGAT
>JAZORA010000052.1:0-13728 GCA_045656365.1 Eubacteriales bacterium
CATGTTGTTGACCGAGAAGCAAGATCCGACCTCACGCAAAACCTCCACGTAGTTGAGGTCCAGGAGCCAATCTGCGTTGTTGATCATAATGGCTTTTCCCTCGGAAAAGTCAATAAAGCGGCTCATCTGCTCCTTGAAGCACTCACAGTTGTGCTGAATGGTTTCGGTGGTCATCATCTGACGCATATCGGTTCTGCCCGAAGGGTCGCCGATCATTGCCGTTCCGCCGCCAATGAGCGCAATCGGCTTATTGCCTGCCATCTGCAGACGCTTCATCAGGCAAAGCGCCATAAAGTGTCCAACGTGCAAGCTGTCTGCGGTGGGGTCAAAGCCAATATAAAATACAGCTTTTCCGTTGTTGATCAGATCTTTAATTTCAGCCTCGTCCGTTACCTGAGCGATCAAGCCTCTGGCAACCAGCTCGTCATAAATTGTCATAATACCTCCTGCAGCGCGGAACACCGCACCAATCTTCATTCATAAACAATATTATATCTTATTTTCAATTTCTTGTCAATATCAAAAACGGGAAATGTAGCAAGATAATCAACGAAAAAATAAGAAAGAGGGGGAGTGTTGCCGTAAGCAACACTCCCCAAAGTCCGAAAGCGGTTTTTGTTTCCGAATTTTGTTCGGAATCGGGCTTTGAATCAAAGATTTCTCTTTTTGCAGTTATTTTGTGTTCTTCATGGAGTTTTCGTAACTCTCAACCATCTTCTTGACCATCTGGCCACCGATGCTACCTGCCTGACGGGCGGTCAGATCACCGTTGTAGCCCTGGGTGAGGTTTACGCCAACTTCACTTGCTGCCTGCATCTTGAACTGGTCCATAGCAGCCTTTGCTTCAGGAATCAAAGTCTTGTTTGCCATAATTTTAATCTCCTATTCTGTGAGGGCGCATTTGCTCTTACGCTGTAAGGGACAACGCGCTCACTCTCATTGATCTGTTTTATTTTGATTGGTTTCAATCTGTTTTGATGGAGTCACTCGGTTTTTCTGTTCCGTGTGCTCTGGTATTATTGTTTACAGATCATTCGGGAATATGAAAGGAAATGTTTGACTTTTTGATTCGTTTTCAAGAAAGACTTTCGGCAATTCGCATCCATTCCTTGGCGCTGGCGTCGCTAGGCATTTTCCAGTCACCGCGCGGGGAAAGACCAACCGATCCTACCTTAGGACCGTCAGGTAAGCAAGAGCGCTTAAACTGTTGCGCAAAGAAACGGCGAACAAAATTCTTAAGCCATTTCAAAAGGATTTCGTCGGAGTATTGACCGACAAATGCCAGCTTTGCCAAGCGGAACATTTTGTCGGGGGCATCTCCGCAACGGAGCATGCGGTAAAGATAGAAATCGTGAAGCTCATAAGGACCGACCAGATCCTCGGTAATCTGCGAAATGTTTCCGCCATCGTCGGCAGGAAGCAGCTCGGGGCTTACCGGTGTATCTACGATGTCACGCAACACCGCCGCAAGGCGAGACTTACCATTTTTTTCTGCCGATTCTGCACAGTAGGAGACCAGATGGCGAATTAAGGTTTTCGGAACGTTTGCGTTGACGCCGTACATAGACATATGGTCTCCGTTATAGGTTGCCCAACCGAGAGCCAGCTCGGAAAGATCTCCCGTTCCTACCACAATACCGCCCTCCATGTTGGCAAGATCCATGATTACTTGCGTACGCTCTCGCGCCTGAGCATTTTCGTATACAACGTCATGTTTCGATTCGTCTTGACCAATATCAAGAAAATGTTGACGAACCGAAGCGCTAATTGGGACGGTGCGGAAATCCGTTCCCAGCTCTTCGCAAAGAAGCTCGGCGTTGGATTTGGTTCGGTTTGTCGTTCCAAAGCAGGGCATCGTGACACCGATTACGTCGGAGTGGGGTCTGCCCAAAAGATCCATGGCGCGCACGGCAACAAGGACCGCCAGCGTAGAATCAAGACCACCCGAAATACCAAGAATACACTTTTTGGCGTAAGCGCAAAGAATACGCTGCGCTAAGCCCTTTGCCTGAATCGAAAGGATTGACTCAAAACGGCGGTTACAGTCGCTTTGGGGGATAAAGGGATGTGCGTTCACGGGACGGGTCAGGTAGGTTTCCTCCAATTCAGCAGAGAACGTGTTGATACGGAATCCGTTTGTGGGAGGCTGTGAGTAAGAGGTTACGCTCCGTCTTTCGTGACTTAAATAAGCCAAATCCAATTCGGTAATCGTCAGGGGCGAATGGGAAAAGGGGAGGGATTCGGAAAGAATGACTCCGTTTTCCGCAATGAGCGAATGACCGCCGAACACGAGGTCTGTGGTGGACTCTCCAGCCCCGCAATTCGCAAACAGATATCCGGATACCGTGCGCGCAGATTGAGATTGAACCAGCAATCTGCGATAGTCGTCCTTGCCAACCGTTTCGTTGGAGGCAGAGAGATTCGCAATGATCAGGGCACCTGCCTGTGTCAGAGAATTGGAGGGCGGATTGGACACCCAGAGATCCTCGCAGATCTCTACACCGAAGCGAAAGAGCGGTATATTCTCACAGACAAAAATCTGCTTTGTACCAAAGGGGGCGGCTTGATTACACAAGTGAATTTCTACCGTGTCACCCTCACAAGCGCAGAAATAACGCGCCTCGGAAAACTCCTTGTGGTGAGGTACAGCGGTTTTGGGAATGATTCCAAGAATTTGTCCTTTTTGACAAATCACCGCACAATTATACAGTTTATCATTGACAAGAAGGGGTAAACCGATTATACTTATAGTAAACGAGTATTTGGTTGTACGGAGAAATTTGCTCAGTGCGTCCTTTGCTGCCGAAAGAAGAACCTCGGAGAAGAAAAGATCACCGCAGGTATAACCTGTCAAGGAGAGCTCAGGGAATACGAGGAGCTTAACGCCCGCACGTTCGGCTTCTTGAAAAAGTCGGATGTGCTCACGCAGATTTCCCTCACAATCGGCAAGGGAGACGATGGGAGTTGCCGTGGCAACCTTAATAAAACCGTGCTTCATACAGGAATCATCCTTTCTGTAACCTCAATGTGAAACTGTTTTATACCAAATATTATACATTTTTTTATTACAAATTACAATAGAAAAATCAAAACTTTTAAAAAATCCCCAAAAACAAGGAGAAATCTCATGAACAAGCTCACAAGAAACTTAACGATGCTGTGCGATTTTTATGAATTGACTATGGCAAACGGATACTATCATAGTCCTTTGCGTGATAAAATCGTATACTTTGATGTATTTTACCGTGATAATCCCGATCATGGCGGTTATGCGATTGCAGCGGGACTGGAACAGATCGTGGAATATATACAGGGTCTCCATTTTGATGAGGAGGACATTGCCTTTTTGAGAGAAAAGGGATGCTTCTCTGAGGAGTTTTTGAGCCTTCTTCGCGATTTCCGTTTTACGGGTGATATTTGGGCAATTCCCGAGGGTACGGTCGTTTTCCCGGGCGAGCCCTTGATGACGGTTCGTGCACCCGTTATTGAGGCGCAATTTATCGAAACCTATGTGTTGATGATGATCAACCATCAATCCTTGATCGCCACCAAGGCTTCGAGAATCGTTCGTGCGGCAAAGGGAAGAACCGTAAGTGAGTTCGGTTCCCGAAGAGCCCAGGGCGCGGACGCGGCAATTCTTGGTGCTCGCGCGGCGTATATTGGCGGCTGTAATTCTACGGCATGTACGATTTCCGATGAGGTATACGATGTACCGTCGGGTGGAACGATGGCTCATGCTTGGGTTCAAATGTTTGATACAGAATACGAGGCATTTAAGACCTATTGCGAGATCTATCCCAAAAACGCTACGCTTTTGATTGATACGTACAACGTAATGGAGAGCGGATTGCCCAATGCCATTCGCGCGTTTAAGGAGGTTTTGATCCCTCAGGGAATTACGAGCTTCGGTGTCCGTCTCGATTCAGGTGACGTTACCTACCTTACCAAAAAGATCAGAAAGCGCTTGGACGAGGAGGGATTGACCGAATGCCGCATTGTTGTCTCCAATTCCTTGGACGAATATATTATCCGTGAGTTGATCCGTCAGGGCGCGGAGATTGACGCCTTTGGCGTTGGTGAGCGCTTGATTACCGCGAAGAGCGATCCCGTATTTGGCGGTGTCTATAAGCTTTGTGCAATAGAGCAGGCAGACGGCACGGTGCTTCCGAAGATCAAGATCAGCGAAAACGTAGGAAAGATTACGACGCCTCACTTTAAGAAGGTATATCGTTTGCGTGGACGGGAAACGGGCAAGGCAGAAGCAGACCTGATCTGTGTTTATGATGAAGTTGTGGATGATACCCAGCCCATTGAGCTGTTCGACCCGGAGCATACATGGAAGAGAAAGGTTCTCGAGAATTATACGGCAACCGAGCTTCTTGTACCGATCTTTCAAAAGGGAGAGCTTGTATATCAGCTTCCCACCATCGGTGAGATTCGTCAGCACTGCATGGAAGAGATTGAGGGAATGTGGGACGAGGTTCGCCGCTTTACCAATCCTCATAACTATTACGTGGACTTGTCTGAGAAGCTTTGGCAGATCAAGCACGACATGATTGCTGCCCATAGAAAAATCAAATAATCGGTTTGGGGCTATGAAAATTATTGTTTGCTTGGATGATTTTGGCGGAATGATGTTTAATCATCGGCGACAAAGTCGTGACCGAATACTCATTGCCGATATTGCGGAAATGATCGGTGATGCGCCTCTTTATATGTGTCCCTATTCGGCGCCGTTGTTTGTGGATGTGGCAATCACAACCCAAGTGCATGAAAATTTTTTGGACCGAGTAAAGCGGGGAGATTGGTGCTTTGTAGAGGATCGGTTACTCACACCATACGCAGAAGAGATTGAAACGGTGGTTGTTTACCGATGGAATCGGCATTATCCTTCCGATCAAACGTTTGATCTGGATTTGGTAGCCAACGGTTTTTGTTTAAAGGATCGAGCCGAGTTCCCGGGATATTCCCACGAAATGATTACGAAGGAGACGTTTATTAGGTGAAAAAGCTATTATCGATTATCGTTTTATTGCTGGCGCTTTCTCTGATATTTTCAGGGTGTGATTCCCCAAAATCTTGGGATGGCACTCGCTCTCCGTCCGGGGGCGACAGAGAAGAGCCAATCGAAACCGAAACAACCGATCTTTCGGTGGGGGGATATGCCTCTGTCGAAGGTATCCCCGATTATTCCGGTAAGCCGTACGTTGAGTTAAACGGTAACCAACCTGAATTTACCGAGGATGAGATCAAGAGTAAATCCTATGAGTTTTACAGCGAATTGGATTCTCTGGGAAGATGCGGAGTGACCCATGCTTGTGTCGGTAAGGATATTATGCCGACGACGGCTCGGGAAAGCATCAGTAGTGTAAAGCCCAGCGGCTGGATCAACCGGAAATATGATTCCTCCTTGGTTGATGGAGGGTACATCTATAATCGTTGCCATCTCATTGGATTTCAGTTGACAGGCGAGAACGCCAACAAAAACAATCTGATTACGGGAACACGCTACATGAACGTAGAAGGAATGCTTCCCTTTGAAAATATGGTTGCCGACTACGTAAAGGAAACGGGAAATCACGTTATGTATCGCGTGACACCTATTTTTGTCGGGAACAATCTTTTGGCGAGTGGCGTGAAGCTTGAAGCATACTCGGTTGAAGATCAAGGGGACGGCATTTGCTTTAACGTGTTCGTCTATAACGTACAGCCGGGAATTACCATCAACTATTTCAACGGTGATAATTGGCTCAATGGTGATGCTGTAGAAACAACTGAGGCACAATCGGAGCCGGAATCCGAATCGACAGAGCTTGGTCCGAACTACGTTTTGAATAAGAATACCAAGAAGATTCATCGCCCAACCTGTTCATCGGTTGAGGATATGCATGAGAATAACCGTGAGGATTTTTACGGAACGAAGACAGAGCTGTTGAATCAGGGATATATGGTTTGCGGAATTTGCAAGCCATAACGGACGGATCATCACTTTGCTCCCAATTAAGAAGCCACCGCTCTTTTTGAGCGGTGGCTTCTTTGAATTATATATCTTGCTTTGACGGTTTTAAAACCTTTAAAAGATCGTACACGTTTTTGGCAGAGATCAGCTGTATACCTTGGATATCAGAGCAGGAGCTCATGCTGTGCACGGGAACGACCGCCTTGGTAAAGCCGAGACGAGCCGCTTCACGAACCCGCAGATCTACGTTGGCTACACCGCGACATTCACCGGAAAGTCCAAGCTCACCGATGGCGATCAGATCATCGGGGATCATTCGATCCGTCAGGGAAGAAATGAGCGCTAAAGCAATGCCGAGATCCGAGGCAGGCTCATCAATGTGCATGCCACCGATTACGTTGAGATAAACGTCGTTGGCGGAAAACTTTAAGCCAAGTCTTTTTTCAAGAACAGCTAAGATCAGATAGGTTCGATTGTAATCGATTCCGTTGGCGGTTCTTCGGGGGGCGGGAAAGACGGTTGGTGTGACAAGGGCTTGGATTTCCGCGACCAACGGACGGGTTCCTTCCATCGTACAGACCGCACAGTTGCCTGAGGTGTCGACAGGGCGGTCAGCCAATAGCATTTCGGAAGGATTCGGTACCTCCCGAAGACCGCGGTCAGTCATTTCAAACACACCGATTTCATTGGTCGATCCATAACGGTTTTTGTTGGCGCGGATGATGCGGTAGGTTTGCCGTTTGTCGCCCTCAAAATTCAACACGGCATCAACCATGTGCTCAAGAACCTTGGGACCCGCAATGCCGCCCTCTTTGTTTACATGTCCTACAAGAATGACCGAGATTCCTTCTGCCTTTGCCTTGGCAATGAACGCCAAGGCAACCTCTTTGACGTTGGAAATACTGCCGGGAGCCGATGCGATATGATCGGAATACATGGTTTGAACCGAGTCGGCTATGATAACATCGGGCTTGATGGTTTTGCATTCCGAGAGGATATGCTCAATATTGGTTTCGGTTAAAACATAGAGCTTTGTTCCTTGTACCTGAAGACGTTGGGCTCGAAGCTTCAGCTGTGATCTCGATTCCTCACCGGAAACGTAGAGAACGGTTTTGCTTGAACCAAGGGTGTCGCAGATCTGTAAAAGAAGCGTGGATTTACCGATTCCGGGCTCACCGGAAAGCAAAACCACCGAGCCGGAAACCAGACCTCCTCCCAAAACACGGTCCAATTCAGCAAGACCGGTTTTAGAACGGATATATTCCGCAGACTCCAATTCGGAAAAGACCGAAGCGTGATTCTCTCCGGAGCGAATGATGGATGTCCGTTGTGCAGAGGGAGAGGGGGATTCCTTTTCCACCACATCCTCGACGAACGTATTCCAAGCATTACATTTCGGACAGCGGCCGAGCCATTTGGGCGCCTCATACTCACATTCGGAACAGATATAGACCGTTTTGATTCCTTTCATTTTAACCTCCGTTGGAAGCATATCACCTTATTATATTTATTATACAATGTCAGAAAGAAAAAATCAAGTCCCGCTATCGGAAAAATAACGAGTAATGGAAAATGCCAAGGTAAGCGCCATTTTTTTCTGATATGCTTCATCTGACAGTCTGGCACATTCCTCCGCATTGGATAAAAAACCGCACTCTACAAGAACAGCCGCACAATCCAGATGATCGAGGAGATAAATATTGCCGTCCGAGGGCTTGATTTTTCGTGTGTTTTCCGGTTGAAGTGTGCTTGTTGTAACCGTTTGGATCGTTTTTGCAAGCTGCTGCGATTGGGGATTGTTTTGAGAATAGTATACCTGTGTGCCATGGTATTTTTCGATGGGAAACGCGTTCATGTGAATGCTGACGAAAACGGCATTTTCGTATTGCTCGGTAATCGCCTTTCGTGTGGCAAGATCCTGAACCTTTTTTTGACCGTGATAATTGGAACTTTTGTCGTACAGAAGAATGTCCTCACTTCGTGTCAAAACGGTTTGATAGCCCATAGAGCGTAAAATATCGCTGAGCTGTAAGGAGATGCAAAGATTGATGTCTTTTTCAAGTGTCCCATTGGTGCCAATGGCTCCTGCATCCTCTCCACCGTGTCCTGCATCGATTACAATCACGGGAAGGGAATCATCACCTTTGATTGTCAGTTGATGGCTCGAGGGATCTTGATCGGATAGAAAATGAGTGGAAATTAGGATCAAGAGAATAAGAATCGCCGCAAAGGTCAAGCAAAATAATAGGTATTTAAAAAGAAAACGCTCTTTTGAACCATTCGTTTTATTCATATCTCCTCCGCACATGACTTGAATAAACAAGAATCTAACTGATGTATATGAATGGGAAGAGCATTTTTATGATTTTATGGTCGAATATGGCAAAGTATAGAAAAATTTTCAGCAGAAGATGATAAAATTCGTGCTAAAAACCGTTGACATTTTCAAGAAAGTTTGATATAATATTTTTTAATAAAAATCCACGATGTTAAATATTCAGGAGGTTTTATATTTATGGATTACAGCTCGAGATTTGCAAAAGAGGGATTGACGTTTGACGATGTTTTGTTGGTTCCTGCCAAAAGTGATGTTCTGCCTGCAGATGTTTCGTTGAAAACTCGTTTGACGAACAAGATCACGCTGAATATTCCCGTTCTGAGTGCGGCGATGGACACGGTTACCGAGGCGAATCTTGCGATTGCGATTGCTCGTGAGGGCGGAGCGGGTACGATCCATAAAAATATGTCAATCGATGCTCAGGTTGACAATGTAGATCGCGTAAAGAGAAGCGAGAATGGTGTTATTACGAACCCGATCTTCTTGGGCGCGGACAATTACGTTTACGAGGCTGAGCAGCTGATGCGTAAATTTAAGATCTCCGGTGTTCCGATCTGCGATGATCAGAAGAGAGTGATTGGTATTATTACCAATCGCGATATGCGTTTTATGGTGGATTTTAACGTTCGCATTGCGGACGTCATGACCAAGGAAAATCTTGTGACCGCTCCCTCGGGAACTACGCTTGCAGAAGCACAGGAGATTCTCCGTCGTCGTAAGATTGAAAAGCTTCCTTTGGTGGATGAGAACAACGTTCTGACGGGTTTGATCACCATCAAAGATATTGAAAAGGCATTCAAATACCCCAACTCCGCAAAGGATTCTCGCGGCAGACTGATCTGCGGTGCGGCAATCGGTGTAACGAAGGATGCGGTAGATCGCGCAGGCGCGCTTCTTGACGCCGGTGCTGATTACCTGGTTCTTGATTCCGCGCACGGACATTCCCAGGGTATTATGAATAAGGTTTATGAGGTAAAGAACGCTTTCCCCGAGTGCCAGCTGATTGCCGGCAATATTGCAACGGGTGCCGCTGCCGAGGATTTGATCCGTGCAGGTGCTGATGCAATTAAGGTTGGTATTGGTCCCGGATCGATTTGTACGACCCGTGTCGTTGCTGGTATCGGTGTTCCTCAGCTGACCGCGATTTCCGATGCGACCGAGGTTGCTGACAAGTACGGTATTCCCGTAATTGCAGACGGTGGCTTGAAGTATAGCGGTGATATCGTTAAGGCGATTGCTGCAGGTGCTTGCTCTGTTATGATTGGTTCTATGTTTGCTGGCTGTGAGGAAAGCCCCGGAAGCGAAGAGCTGTATCAGGGAAGAAGATTTAAGGTTTACAGAGGTATGGGCTCGATTGCTGCCATGGAGAGTGGTTCGAAGGACCGTTACTTCCAGGAAGGAAACAAGAAGCTTGTTCCCGAAGGCGTTGAGGGACGTGTACCCTTTAAGGGCGCTCTCGCAGATACCGTTTACCAGTTGATGGGCGGTCTTCGCGCAGGTATGGGTTATTGTGGTGCATCCGATATCGAGACGCTTCGTACAACGGCTCAGTTCGTTCGTATCAGTGGTGCGGGCTTGAGAGAATCTCATCCTCACGATATCAACATTACCAAGGAAGCCCCCAACTATTCCACGATGGGTTGATTGTTTCGAATTTGAAACACCCGCGGAGAAATCCGCGGGTGTTTTTTTTGTTTCTTTTAAAAAAGCTATCATTAAACTATATACAAACAAGATTTTTTGTGATATAATGATAATATCTATAACTGTATCTTTTGAATTGAAGAATTTATAAAAATTTGAGGTTTGCTATGGAAAAAAATCAACGAAAATTTCATGAAAATAAGCAAAATCATAAAGGGCGCAGGAATGATCGTCCGGCGGTAGCGACGGAAGAGGAAATTAGCACCGAAGGTCTGGTAATTGGCAGAAATGCCGTTCGTGAGCTTTTGAAATCGGGTAGAGATATTGATAAGATCCTTGTTCAGCGTGGAGAGCGCGAAGGCTCGATCGTTGTGTTGGTGGCGGAGGCAATTGAGCGGCACATTCCCGTGATCGAGACGGAGAAAGCAAAGCTCGATAAACTTTCCGGCTTTGCAACCCACCAGGGGATTGTTGCGATGGCGGCGGAAAAAGCCTATTGCTCTGTGGAGGATATTTTGAAGATCGCCGAGGAGCGCAACGAAAAGCCTTTTTTGGTGATTGCTGACGGAATTACGGATCCCCATAATCTCGGCGCGCTCATTCGTTGCGCTGAGGGGGTTGGCGCTCATGGCTTGATTATTCCAAAGCGCCGTGCCGTTGGTCTCACTCCGGTGGTGACAAAGGCTTCCTGCGGTGCAATTGAGCATTTGGCGGTAGCGAAGGTAACCAATTTGGCAGCTACCATTGATCAATTAAAAAAGCTTGGCATTTGGATCTTTGCCGCCGAGGCAGGAGGAGATGCTTATTATGACACGGATTTTAATTGTCCCTGCGCGTTGGTTATGGGAAGCGAGGGCGAGGGAATCTCACGCTTGATCAAAGAAAAAGCGGACTACATTACGTCCATTCCCATGTACGGTCATGTGAATTCCTTTAACGTATCCACGGCGGCGGCAGTATTGCTGGCAGAAATTTCTCGTCAACACAGAAAATAAGCTTTTATAATATTTATCAAGAAGAGGATGGAGGAAAAATAATGAAACAAGATCATAGTATTACTGATATCCTGACATCACTCAAGCAGTCGGTCGGCGACGAAGCATGGAAAGAAGATCAACCGACCACGGAAACCATCGTTGATCGAGAGTTTTCAATTGATGAGCTGCAAGAACGGTTAAAAATGCAATATGGCGACAGTCCCGAGCCGTTACAAACGGAAGGGGGCTCATCGGACCTTTCTTATCAAGACATGGATATGGACACCAGTGATTTTCTGGAAACGGACGAGTCCTCCGATATGTCGATGGAAGCTTCGCCCCACGAGGAATCAATCGATGAGACGCCGCAGGTAGAGATGCCTGAGGAAGAGCCTGAGGAAGAGCTGGAAGCCGAAGAAGAATATACTTATGATGATTCCGAGGAAACTTTGGAAGATGAATCTTCTGAAGAAGACGAAGAATTGATGGATGAGGAGTATTCTTCAGAAGAAGAGGAAGTGGACGAGCCTGAGGATAAAGAGGACGAGACCGAACTTGACGAAGCGCCTATTCCGATCGATGTTCCCGAAAACGAGGAGACTGCGAATCTATTATCAGCCGACCTTGCCGCTCTTTTGTTAGAATATGAGACATCACAGACTGAAGAGGATGTTTCTGCGTTGTTTGAAGAGGAGGAGGAAGAAACGCCCGCCATACGTCCCGACCCGTCTGCCATCACGTCGGGAGTGTTTGATTTGATGCTTCAATGCGGATGTGAGGACGAGCTTGAGGCGGTTACTGAGGCAGAGACGCCGGATGATCTGGAGGAGGCTGAAGATTCTACTGAAGATTCAATACCGTTTTTTGATCGTGTGGAGGCCATTAAACAGAGTTTTAAAAAGCAAAAGATTTACGGTGCGATTCGTTTAGGCATCATGGCTTTGATTGTTATTCGCCTGTTCCTTTACGAGTATTTACCTTTAATGGGAATTGCCGGCGGAGGAATTGCGGATTATCGAAAGTATCCGGGATCGTACATGTTGCTTGGCTTACAAATTCTCCTGCTTTGTGCCGCCTTCGTCTGGAGACAGATATTTGACGGTATTAAGAACGGGATACGCAGTTTTCCCAACGTTTATACCTTGATTTCCGTGCTTTTGGTCGGCGTTTCGACCTATGACGTTCTAATGTTGGTAATTTCGCCTAATGTGCTGACGCCACAGTTCCATTTTGCTCTCTCTGCGCTGATTTTTGCAACAGAAATTTCGGAATATATTTCTTTGTGGCAAAACGAAAAGATCGTTGAGACGGGAATTTCATTTTTCGAGCAATCGGATACCAATCACTACACGTTAATAAAAAGCGAGGGGCGTTATTCCGTTGCCGAAAAGATGCATCAGGAAGGGATAGGGTATTCTAAAAACATTTACGCACCCTCGAAGGTCGATCTGCCCAATGATCTGGTGACGACGGCAGAGCCGTGTGAGCTTTCTATGAGATGGATGCGGTGGATGATCCCGACGTCTGTTTTATTGAGTGTGATAGCATTTGTCGTTGCTGTGATGTTGAATCGCACTTGGCACGAAAGCGCAATTATGGCAATGTCTGTGCTGATGGTGACGTTCCCGTGGTCGGTTCTTGTTTCGATCACCGCGTCGATGGTGATCGCCACAAAGAAGCTTAGAAAGCGTGGAATCATCTTAACCAGCGAAGATGCGGTGAAACGGTATTCCCAAGCGGATGTTATGATCTTTTCCGATTTTCATTTGTTTAAAAACTGTGAATCGAAGCATACGGGAATTCGTTTTTATGAAGAGGATCAATGTGAGCTGTTACTCTCTTGCTTGAAAACGGTCTATTCCATGATTGATAGTCCGATTGCATCTGCGTTTGCAAGTATTCCGGAGCTTCATCCCATTCATTCTGTCAAGATCCTGCGAATTACGCAGGGAGAAATGGAAATCCTTTTGGATAAAAAGCACGTTCTACTGGTTGGAGATGCAATGTTTATGCGTAGCTACGGCTTGTATTTCCCAGAGGATGCTACTGACGAGCATCGTACGTCAATCTACGTTTCACTTGATGGAAAAGCATCTGCAAAGCTGTCGGTTGCCTATACGGTCGAACCAATTTTTGAAATGATTGCGGAACGCTTGACCAAGGAGGGGGTAGAGTGTATCGTTGAGACCTATGACCCCATGATTTGCGCCGATCTGGTTGCATCTCTGAGGCAAGGCGGAACGGCACCTGTCAGCATTATACATAAAAACGTGAGTGATCTATCGAATCGCGGCAAGAAAAAGAAGGCAAGAGGTCGAGAATCGCTTGGTGTATTGGTACAGTCTTCTCGCCTTAAACTGGCTGAAGCATTGGTATGGTGTAAGCGATTGATGCGATTCGAACGGTATGCGAATTGGCTGTCCTTGGCCTGGGCAGTGATTGGTGTGGTTTCCGTTATGGGCTGGATTGGACTGGGCGGCGATTCAAGCTATCTGCAATATTGGTTACTGTCGATAATCCTGCTTTCCAATATCAGCGCCGTGATTCTTGCGTTCCTCAGTTTTCCAAAGAAAAAACACTTTTCTCTTGAAGCATTTCTACAAGAACAAGAGAAATTGTCGCGGTCTTCCAAATAATAAATTTACCTGAGTAAAAATAATGAAAGAGAATCATTCATGAACCAGAACATAAGTAGTATTTTAAAGTCTGTTTCTAAGCCCGGACGTTATGCGGGCGGAGAATACGGTCAAATTATCAAGGATAAAAGTAAAATCCAGGCACGCTTTGCGTTTTGTTTTCCCGATACGTAC
>JAZORA010000053.1:0-4778 GCA_045656365.1 Eubacteriales bacterium
GCCTCCAACTTTGGAAAGCTTTCGGATCTTGCCAACAAAAACGACATCGCTCTGGGTATCTCCAACATGGTTGCCGAAACCATCGCTATGCTGGCAGTCTTTGCGGCGCGGAATTTCAAGGTACGGGACGTGGTCCTGACGGGCAACCTGACCTCTCTTCCCTCGGTAGCTCGTGTCTTTGAGGATCTGGAAGCCAACTTTGGCGTTCGCTTTCTCATTCCCGAGCTTTCCCAATACGCCACGGTCATTGGCGCGGCGCTGGCAGATCGGGACGAATGATAAAAAGAAAAGCGGATATTGCAAAAGCAATATCCGCTTTTTCTTTTATGGAAGCATCTCTCCCCGAAGAAATTCGAGAATCTTTTTTTCTTCTCTTGACACCTTGACCTGGGTAATCCCCAAACGGTCCGCCACCTGCTGCTGGGTCATATTCCGATAAAACCGAAGCGTGACGATCCGCTGCCAGAGAAGTGGCATTTTGGAAAGTGCCTGTCCGAGGGCGATCCGATCGCAGAGCCGCTCTATCTCGGTGGAGCTTTCCTCATCGGGCAGAATCGCGCCAAGCTCCACGCTCTCCTCGTCGCCAAACGCCGAATCGGACAGGGAGACGATGGGCGACATTGCCTCCAGCGCCATTGCCGCCTCCTCCGTCGATACGCCGCATTTTTCCGCCAGCTCTCCGATATGAGGGTCTCGCCCCTCCTCGGTCAGGATCTGATGTCTCACGTTCATCAGTGTCACACCCAGCTTTTTATAGGCTCGTCCCACCTTGATGGGTCCCTCATCTCGCATGTGACGGCGAAGCTCCCCAAAAATAAGGGGAACGGCGTAGGTAGAAAAGCAGGTTCCCCGTCCCGTATCAAAGCTTCGGATCGCCTTGAGAAGCCCAATGGTGCCGATCTGAAGAAGATCCTCAAAATCCACACCCCGATCGCGAAACCGAAGGGCGATGCTTCGAACAAGCCCCATATTGATGCGGATCAGCCTCTCGCACGCCGCCTCCGCTTCCTCCTCATCTCCCTTTTGCGCCAGCGCAATCCATCGAAGATTATCCGAAAATCCTTCCTCCGACTCCGCCGCCCGAAGCTGCAAGGTCATCCTCTCTTCTCCAAGGATTTGTACAGCGTTACCGTTGTTCCCTTTCCCCATACCGATCTCACCCTTACCTTATCACAAAAGCTTTCCATGACCGTAAAGCCCATACCGCTTCGCTCTCCCTCGGCATCGGTGGTATACAGGGGCTGTCGGGCGACCTTGACGTCCTCGATGCCGCATCCCCGATCGCGGATTTCCACGCATACCACCCGTTCCTCGTAAAGGCGTACAGTTATGTAGATCGTTCCCGAGGTGTTTCGGTAGCCGTGAACGATGGAATTGGTGACCGCCTCGGAAACGGCGCATTTGATATCCGCCAGCTCGGTCGCGCGGGGATCCAGCTGGGCGCAAAATGCAGCCACCGCCGCCCGCGCCATGGATTCGTTCACCGAATAGGAGGGGAGCTGCAGCTTCATTTCATTGATCGGCTTTTTTCTTCCTCTTCTCTGTTTCATTTCTCCCTTCATGCCTTCTTCTCCTTTTCTTCCTTTGCTTCCTTTTCTCCTCGCTCGATGGTGATCAGACGACCGAGATTTGCCAACTCAAAAATTTTTGAGATCCGCTCGTTTGGATTCTTCAGGCGAAGCGTTCCTCCCATCTTCTGAAGCAGAGCGTATCGCCCCATGATCAAGCCAAGTCCCGAGCTATCCATAAACTCGATCGCCGAAAGATCCATGACCACCGCGATGGGTCGCTCCTTGACGATCAGCTCGTCAAGCTCCTGCCGCACCCGAACGGCGCCGTGATGGTCGATCTCCCCCTTGAGGATCACCACGAGAGACTCCTCTCCCGTTTGAATTTCAAAGGAACAATGATTGTTTTCCATTTCTTTTAACCTCCGTCCTTTTCCTGTTGCTTTATTGTAGCACAGAGAAAACGAAAAATTTGTCAAAGTGGGACGAGCTAAAAATTTTTTCAAAAAAGGAATCGCATTGACTTTTTCCTTATTCGGTGCTATAATCAAAATAACGTGATAAAGAACGACATCGAGTCAAAAAAAAAAGGAGAATCGTATGAAACACCCAAAACGAATCCTAACCCTTACGTTGGCCTTTACCCTTTTGCTCATCTCCGTCGCAAGTCTCAGTTCCTGCGACCCGAAAACGGATGGAACCTTTAACTACACAAAAAACGAATACATGGGCGAGGAATATTACCTCGCCGTCGTAAAAGACGAAACGCTCACCGAGGTCGTGTTCCCCTCGGAGTTCGACGGTCTGCCCGTCAAAAGCATCGGTTCCAACAACAAATGCACGAACGCAGAAAAGATCACCCTTCCCCCTTCGATCCAATCCATAAACAGTGAAGCCTTCGCGTCCTTTACGAAGCTGAAGGTAGTGGAGATCCAATTCTCCGAGGCAAAAACCACCATTTCGAAATTCCTCAACATTGAGGGAAATGACGGAATCACCGTGATCATCGACAAGGACGTCACCAAGCTCCTCAATGGAATCTGCAACGTCCCCACGGTCAAAGAGGTCGTTTTTGAAGAAGGCAGCAGGTGTGAGGTAATCGAAGCCGGCGCACTGGAAGGGTCCGCCATTACCGACATCACCCTTCCCTCCTCGCTCAAGTCAATTTCCGAGTCCGCGTTTTCCGACTCTGCACTGAAGAAGATCACCCTCACAGAGGGTCTTGGCGGAATCGGTGCTTATGCCTTCAAGAACACGAAGCTGACCACCATTTCCATCCCCGCTTCCGTAACCAATATCCATTCGAGCGCCTTCAGTGGCTGTACTCTCCTTTCCGATATTGAATTTGCTGGAACGAAGGAGGAGTGGAAGGAAGCACTCTACGGAGATCTGACCAACCCCGATTTAAAGATCGGCAGAGAGTCTGAACAAAACAATGTGGCAAAAACGGGCATTTTCCTGACCGTCCATTGCTCTGACGGTGATATCCAATATTCTCTCAAAAAAGAAGGCTGACATATAAAAAAGAACCCGTCGGTTATAAACCGACGGGTTCTTTTTATTGAAGATTATGCGTTTGCCTTTTTGTAGTTTTCGACGATCTTCGTCGCGATGTTGCCGGGAACGGTATCATAGCCCGTTACCTCATACGCAAAGCTTCCGCGACCCTGCGTCATGGCGCGCAGAATGATCGAGTATTCCATCAGCTCTGCCTTGGGAGCCAGTGCGTGTACGGTAGTATAGCCCTTCTTGTCGGCGGGATCCATACCCATCACCGCGCCGCGGCGCTTATTGAGGTCACCCATAACGTCGCCCACGAGAGAATCGGGAACGGTAATGTCCAGATTTCCAACCGGCTCAAGAAGCACGGGAGCGGCAAGCTCCAGACACTTCTTGTAGGCAATGCTTGCTGCCGTCTTGAAGGAAATTTCGTCCGAGTCTACGTCATGATACGAGCCGTCGTACAGATCTGCCGCCAGCTGAACCATGGGGAATCCCGCAACGCCCTTTGCCATGGCATCCTGTAAGCCCTTCTCGACTGCGGGATAGAAATTCTTCGGAACAGTTCCGCCTACAACCGATACGTTGAAGGTCAGACCCTCTTCCTCACCGGGCGCAAAGCGAATCTTGACGTGACCGTACTGACCCGATCCACCGTTCTGCTTCTTATGCTTTCCTTCTACGTCCACGCGCTTGGTAATCTTCTCACGGTACGCGATCTTGGGCGTATCGAAGTTTACGCTTACGCCAAAGCGGTTCTTCATCTTTGCCGCCAGAACTGCCAGATGCATGTCACCCTGAGCTGCCACCAGCATTTGCTTGGTTTCTGCGTTGTTCTCATATCCCAGCGTCAGATCCTCTTCGATCATCTTGACGATACTCTGGGAGATCTTACCCTCGTCCTTTGCGGTCTCGGGGATCATTGCCTTTACATAATAGGGGGTAGGATAGGTAATGGGCGCAAAGCTCAGCTCCTTATTCCAGGTCAGGGTGTCGTTGGTGTTGGTTCCCGTCAGCTTGGCAACCATTCCGATGTCGCCGCATGCCAGCTCCTCCACCTCGGTCTGCTTCTTACCGTTAACCACGTAAATGTGCGCCAGCTTTTCGTTGTCGCCCGTGGTGTTGTTCTTCATGATCAGGTCGCGCTTAACCGTACCGTTCATGACCTTAAAGAAGGACATCTTTCCTACGAAGGGATCGGCAACCGTCTTGAATACGAAGAGTGCGGGCTCACCCTCGGGCGTGATCTCGCAATCGTCGCCGTCAGCCAGAAGCTCGGTCTTCTTTGCCGTATGACGGGGGAAGGACTCGGTGATCTTGTCGAGCATGGTCCAAACGCCCCAAAGCTTGGTAGCCGCGCCGCAGAATACAGGCACGATATCGCCGTGAATGATACCCTCGTGAACGGCGTTGATCGCCTCCATATGAGTAATCTCCTCACCGTCGAAATACTTCATCATCAGCTCCTCATCGGTGCTGGCAACGGCTTCCATGAGCATATCGCGGTACTTCTCAACCGCTTCCATCGATTCCTCGGGAATGATCTCCACGCTGTGGCGGCCGTGTTTATCGAATACGTGCGCGCTTTGGTCGATCAGGTCGATGGCACCAACCACCTCGCCGTTCTTGACCATCGGAATGGTCAGCGGGCACACGTTTTTACCAAAGGTCTCGTGCAACGCATCCAGAACCTTTGCAAATCTTGCATCGTTATCGTCAAACTTGTTGATAAAGAATGCGCGGGGCAAGCCTGTCTCGGTTGCGGCAGCC
>JAZORA010000054.1:0-8558 GCA_045656365.1 Eubacteriales bacterium
CACCTTCTCGGCTACGATCATGAGCTGGGTGAAGAGGAGGATGCTGATATGAGAAAAAGACAGCGCGAGATCCTCACGCGCATGGGACTTGCGGTATCGTAAACAAAAATTTGAGAAAAAAGAAACGGATCAAGAACAGTATGAAAAAAACAGGATTTATCGCCATCGTCGGACGCCCCAACGTGGGAAAGTCCACGCTTTTGAATTCGATTCTGGGGGAGAAGGTTGCCATTGTTTCCTCCAAGCCCCAGACCACGAGAAATCGGATTACGGGAATCTTTACGAGGGGAGAGGATCAGTTCGTTTTCCTCGATACCCCCGGTATGCACACCCCTAAAAATTCCCTGGGTCAGTACATGGTTCAGGCGGCGGACAGCTCCATGAAGGAGGCAGATGCCGTGGTGCTGGTGGTGGATACGGGCAAGGAGGTATCGGCGGTGGAGGAAAATGTGATCGCTTACCTCAAAAAGAGCGGAATCCCCGCGGTGCTGGCGCTCAACAAGATCGATCAATACGATAGGGAGCAGATTGCCAAGACCATCAAGACCTATGCGGACAAGCACGATTTTGCCGCCTTTGTTCCGATCAGCGCGAGAAGCGGCAAGAACGTCCCCGAGCTTCTGGACGAGTGCGCAAAATTTCTCGCCGAATCCCCCTGGTTCTTCCCTGAGGATATGGTGACCGATCAGCCCGAGCGTCAGATCGCGGCGGAGCTGATCCGCGAGAAGATTTTGCGGACGCTCAATAAGGAGGTTCCTCACGGAACGGCGGTGGTCATTGAGGAATTCAAGGATGAGGGAAGTCTCGTTCGCATTCGCGCCGAGATCTTCTGCGAGAAGGCGTCTCATAAGGGAATTATCGTCGGAAAGAACGGCGCGTCGCTGAAGCTGATCGGCACGTACGCCCGTGAGGATCTGGAGAAGATGCTGGGTGTGAAGGTCTACCTCAATCTGTGGGTCAAGGTAAAGGAAAATTGGAGAGAAAGCGCGCGGACGGTCGGTAACTTCGGTTATCGGGACGAAACCTGACGATGAAAAAGACCGTAGACGGGCTGATTCTCAGGGAATGCCCCATTGGCGAGAACGACAAGCTCCTGACTGTGCTGACGGCAGAGGAGGGGAGAGTCCTGATGACGGCGAAGGGCGCCAGGTCCTTGAAAAGCAAGGTCATGCCGCTCTGCCGCCTCTTTACTTACGCCAATCTGGAATACTATGAAAAAAACGACCGCCGTTGGCTGTCGGGCGGTTCGATCAACGATAGCTTTTTTGGATTAAATTCGGATATTGAGGGATTTGCGCTGGCGTCCTATATCGTGCAGCTTGCCGCCGAGATCACCGACGAGGGGGTGGAGGCGGAGGAGATCCTCAGGACAACCCTCAATACCCTTTACTGTATTCAAATGAAAAAGAAGCCCTACGGACAGATCAAGGCGGTGTACGAATTTTTTGCTGCCTGCGTGTCGGGCTTTTGCCCCGATCTTTCCGCCTGTGCCGATTGCGGCGGCGAGGGAGAATCGGTGTGGCTTGACGTAATGAACGGTGGCATTGTGTGTGACGAGTGCTTGCGCCGTCGGTCGGGTAATCTTCCCATCCCCGAGACCGACGCTTACAGCGCACGAAACATTCTCCTGCCTCTTGACGCGTCCGCCCTGTCGGCGCTTCGCCACGTGGCAACCGCTCCTCTTGCGCGACTGTTCTCCTTCACGCTTTCCGAGGGGGAGAGCATGGACGCCTTTTCTCGGGCGGCGGAGGTCTATCTTTTGAACCATCTGGAGCGAAGCTTTGATACGCTTGATTTCTATCATTCGATCAAATGATCAAATCGTAACGCGAAAAGGATTATATGAAGATTACGGAAAAAACACTTACAACATTGGAATTTGATAAGATCCGTCGGCTTTTGGCGGGGGCGTGTCCCACGTCGGGCGCGGCGGAGCTGGCGCTTGCCCTGACCCCTGTGGATCACGTGGACTTGGCGAAGAGACGGCAGGCGCGGACGACGGACGCCCGTCGGCTGTCCGACGCCAAGGGGATGCCCTCCTTCGGAAGCGTGGTCGATGTGGGCGACGTCTGCGAGCGCGCCCTGAAGGGCCCGGTGCTGACGCCCCGCGAGCTGATGGATGCGGCGGGCGTTCTTCGCACCGCGCGGGGACTGCTGGACTATAGCCGATCCAACCGTCTGTTTTCCACGGTGCTGGACGAGGTGTTTGAGCGGCTTCTTCCCAACCGTTATCTGGAGGAGCGGATCACAAGATCGATCCTCTCGGAGGATATGATCGCCGACGAGGCGAGCCCCGCCTTGGCGGACGTGCGTCGAAAAATCCGCATTGCCAACGGACGGATCAAGGAGACCCTTCAGAAATACGTCAGCGGCGGATATTCCAAATATCTGCAGGAAAATATTGTGACCCAGCGAAACGGACGGTACGTGATCCCCGTCAAGGCGGAGTGCCGAAACGACGTCAAGGGTCTGATCCACGACACCTCTTCCTCGGGCGCGACGGTCTTTGTGGAGCCCATGGCGGTGGTGGAGGCAAACAACGAGCTTCGGATGCTGGAGTCCAAGGAGGCTCACGAGATCGAACGGATTCTCGCCGAGCTTTCGGAGGAGATCGCGGGGATCGCTTCCTCGCTCTCCCTCAACTATCGCAATATCACCGAGCTTGCCTTTGCCTTTGGCTGTGCCGAGCTTTCCCGTCAGATGGACGCCCGTGAGCCGATCCTCTCGGAGGAGAGGGTATGCCGACTGAATCGGGCAAGACACCCCCTGATTGACAAACGGACGGTAGTTCCGATCAGCTTGTCTCTGGGCGGAGACTACGACACCCTGATTATTACGGGACCCAACACGGGCGGTAAGACGGTCACCCTGAAGACCCTCGGCTTGTTTGCCGCCATGGCGCAGTCGGGTCTCCATCTGCCCGCCGAGGAGGGAACGTCACTTTGTATCTTTGACAAGATCCTTGTGGATCTGGGGGACGAGCAGAGCATTGAGCAATCGCTCTCCACCTTCTCCTCCCACATGGTCAATATCGTTTCCATCGTTGCCGAGCGGAACGACCGAACCCTTGTGCTCTTTGACGAGCTGGGGGCGGGAACCGACCCCGTGGAGGGTGCGGCGTTGGCGATCTCGGTCATTGAGGATATGAGACGGGCGGGCGCGCTTTGTGCCGCGACCACCCACTATAATGAGCTGAAAACCTACGCACTGGATACCGAGGGGGTCTGCAACGCTTCCTGCGAATTTGACGTGGAGACCCTGCGCCCCACCTATCGTCTGATCGTGGGAACGCCGGGAAAATCCAATGCCTTTGCCATTTCCGAGAAGCTGGGACTACCGAAGCGGATCATTGAGCGGGCAAAGGAGTGCATCGGTCAGGAGAACCGACGGCTCGAGTCGATCCTTGAGGAGCTGGAGGCGGCAAGACAAGCGGCAGAGAAGCAGAAGGAATCGGCGGAGCGGATGCGCCTTGATTACGAAAGCTATCGCGCGGGGGCGGAAAAGGAGATCGCGGAGCGTCTTAGCCGCGCCGAAAAGGAGCTGGAGAACGCCCGCAAAAAGGCGCAGAACATGGTGGAAAGCGCCAAGGCGTCCAGCGAATATATCATGGACGAGATGGATAAGCTGAGACGAGCGAAGGAATCCGAGCGCCTGGGGGACGAGCTGGCTCGCGCCCGTCGGGAAATTCGGGAGCATTTGCGCACCCATTCGGACTCCTATGATCCCGTCGAGGTACGCAAATCCGAGAATTACGTTCTGCCCCGTAAGCTTCGTCGGGGCGACGAGGTGCTTATCGTCAGCCTTGACCGTAAGGCGACGCTTTTGGAGGACCCCGACCGTTCGGGCAAGGTGACGGTTCAGGCGGGCATCATCAAAACCAAGGTATCTGTGGACGATCTGCAGCTGATCGAGGAGGAAATGAGCGTCCGTTCGGGTGGCGTCAAGAAAAAGGCGGGAGACTACCGTATGACGGTCTGCCGCGACTTTAAGGACGAGATCCATTTGCGGGGCATGACGGGAGACGAGGCTTGGAGTGCTGTGGATAAGTATTTCGACGAGGCGCAGATCGCGGGCTTCCATACCGTACGGCTCGTGCACGGAAAAGGAACGGGTGCCCTCCGAGCGGCGCTCTGGAAGTACCTGAAAACCGACCGCCGAGTGGCATCCTTCCGAATCGGACAGTTTGGAGAGGGTGACGGCGGCGTGACGGTGGTCGAGCTGAAGTAATCGGATTCGCACAAAATGGACAAGGTTTTCCCGGAAAAAACCGACTCGTTTGGGCAAAGTCATATTTTGCGTTTTTTTGGAGAAAAATTTTAAAAATCGCTTGTACGCATTGGAAATCTATGTTATAATGTAAGTGGTAAGTTTGAAATTCAACATCGGAGGAAGATGATCTATGAAGGAATCACAATACGCGGCGCTGAGCGTGATTGGCATGAAGGGTTGTGAGGAGTTTGCGGCGCAGGTGGATTACTACCTGAAGGAATGGCGTCGCCACGGCGGTGAGGACTCCTTTATCGTGAAGGCAGACTGCCCCCGTTTCGGTACGGGTGAGGCAAAGGCTCTTCTGCACGAGTCGCTCCGCGGACACGACGTTTACATTATTTGCGACGCATTCAATTACGGTGTGACCTACAAGATGTACGGTCAGGTGGTTCCCATGAGCCCCGACGATCACTACGCGGACCTGAAGCGCATCATTGCCGCCATCGGTGGTAAGGCAAGACGTGTGTCGGTCATTATGCCCATGCTTTACGAGGGCAGACAGCACAAGAGAACCAGCCGTGAGTCTCTTGACTGCGCATCCATGCTGCAGGAGCTGGTTCAGATGGGTGTTACCAACATCATCACCTTCGACGCTCATGATCCCCGCGTGCAGAACGCGATCCCGCTCTCCGGCTTTGACGACGTAAAGCCCACCTATCAGATGATCAAGGCGCTGGTGAAGAACGTTCCCGACGTTTCCATCGACAAGGAAGATCTGATGATCATTTCTCCCGACGAGGGCGCAATGGGTCGTTGCATGTACTTCTCCTCGGTGCTGGGCATTGATATCGGTATGTTCTATAAGCGCCGTAACTACTCCATCGTAGTCAACGGCAAGAATCCCATCGAGGCGCACGAGTACCTGGGTAAGGACCTGACGGGTAAGGACGTGATCATCATCGACGACATGATCTCCTCGGGCGAATCCCTTATTGACGTAGCGCTCCAGATCAAGGAGAAGGGCGCGAAGCGCGTCTTCGCCTTTACCACCTTCGGTCTCTTTACCGACGGTCTTGAGAAGTTCGACAAGGCGTATGCGGATGGTGTGTTTGACAAGATCTTTACCACCAATCTGGTATATCGCCGTCCCGAGCTTTCCTCCAGAGAGTGGTACGTGGAGGTTAACATGTGTAAGTACGTTTCTTACATCATCGATACCCTGAACCACGACGAGACCATCAGTGAGCTGCTCAACCCCGTGAAGAGAATCCACAATCTGGTGGACAAGCACAAGAAGAGTCAGAACGCTCAGATCAAGATGTCCTTTGATCACGACTGATATGATATAAAAAAGCCTATCCGAAATGTTCGGATACGCTTTTTTTAAATTCTTCCGTAAAGAGAGAGAAGGTCGCGCATGCTTCTTCGGTCGATGGCGTCCAGCTGCTCCCGCGTCACGCGGAACTGCCAGTTGCCCTTTGCCTTGCCGGGGGTGTTCATGCGGGTGTCCGCTCCGTAGACGAGAAGGTCCTGAATGGGGAAGATCACCGTGTCGGCGTGGCTTCCCAGCATGGTTTTGAGAATGGCAACACAGGCGGCGCTCCAATCCTCTCCCTCGTAATTGCAATAGGCGAAGATTCTTCGTCTCGTTTCGGGATCGCACTCCCACACGTAGCCAAGGAGGGTGTTGTTGTCGTGGGTTCCCGAGTAAGCAACGCAATTTTTCTCATAGTTGTGGGGCAGGTGGGGCGTTTCGGGATCGCCGAGGAAGGCGAACTGCAAGACCCGCATGCCTGGGAATTTGCTGTACGCGAGGAGGGAGATCACGTCAGGGGTGATGTCCCCAAGATCCTCGGCAATGATCAGCCGATCGCCCGCCACGGCACGCAGCTTGTCAACCAGCGCACGGGAGGGACCCTTGACCCACTTTCCTTCCTTTGCCGTCTCGGCATCGGCGGGAACGCTCCAATAGGAGGCAAGACCGCGGAAATGGTCGATGCGAACGCCGTCAAAGAGGGTCAGCATATATTCGATACGACGGCACCACCAGGCATAGCCGTCCTTTTTCATTTGCTTCCAATCGTAAAGGGGATTGCGCCAGAGCTGACCGTCCTCCGAAAAATAGTCGGGGGGCACGCCCGCCACGGCGGTGGGATAATTGTCCCGATCCAGCTGAAATTGCTCGGGATTTGCCCAGACGTCACAGCTGTCAAGGGATACGTAGATCGGCACGTCGCCAATGATCGAAATACCGCGCTCGTTGGCGTAAGACTTGAGACTCTGCCATTGGCGGAAAAATTCGTACTGGACGAACTGCCAGAAGAAAAGCTCCGCTTCGTCGGGCTTGGCTTCGGTCCATTCCTGCCAAGGCTTGCCGCCGTTCTTTTCTCGAAGCGCAAGGAATTGCGCCGCGTCGGCGAGCTCCTTGTAAGTTGCCATAAAGCCCTCAATCTCCGCTCTTTTCTCCGAGGGAACTCGTTTTGCCGCCCGTCTGAGAAGGGGAAGTCGCTCCATTGCCAGACGGTCGTATTCGCAAAGGTAGGGGGTCGTCTGCTTGGCGCTCGACAGCTCCTCCTCGGTCAGCAAGCCCTGCTCGAAGAGAGTGGGGAGATCGATCAGATATGGGTTTCCGCCGAAGGCGGAGTAGGATTGATAGGGGGAGTTGCAGGAGTCCGCCATACAGAAGGGGAGAACCTGCCAGAGGGAGAAGCCGCAGTCGGCAAGAAGATCCACAAAGTCTCGGGCTTCCTTACCGAAGGAGCCGATGGAATACTCTCCTCCGAGAGAGGTGGCGTGCATCAGGACGCCGCTTGCTCGTTTCATATCGTACCTCGTAAAAATCAAAGCAAAGAACGCCTCGCCTCAAGAATGAAGCGAGGCGTTCCCTCATGGTTTCACTGAAAGTTCAGCTAAAAAGCTTACTGTCTCTGAAGCTCTACGGTGATCACGCCGTCGTCAAGCTCAATGGTTCCCGTATACTCGGGAGCGGTGGGAGCGACGAAGGAGGCGAGAAGATCGCGGGAGAGCTGTTCCTTCTTTTCCTCGATGATGTCGGCAATGAATGCGGACTCGGTCTTGAAGGACACGTAGATGCGGTCGCTGACGTCAAAGCCTGCCATCTTACGGAATACCTGACACTGACGGAGGATGTCACGGAGAATACCCGCTCTCTGCAGCTCCTCGGAAATGGTGGTATCCAGCGCGATGAAGAAATCGTTATTCTTGTAAATAGCGATCTGCTCCTTGGGCTGGGCGTTGACGGTAAAGACGTCTGCCCCGATGTCCGCAAGATCCAGAACGCTGATTGCCTCGCCCGCCTTGACTCGGTCGGAGAGAGCTTGCTGGGTCTCGGCATCCAGAGACGCAAGGTGAGCCTTTACGTCGTTGGCGCGGTTCTTGAGAACCCGTCCCGCTACCTTGAAGTTGACGGTCAGGAAGTTGGATTCCAGATCCGAGGTGTCGGCAAGCTCACGGATCTCGCCTACGTTCATTTCGCTCAGAATGACCGAGCCGAAGGTCTCGATGGCGTTGTGGTTTGCCTCGCTCTCGCTAACGTAAATGGTGGGAAGGGGCTGACGGATCTTGATCTGCTTCTCGTTTCTCAGCTTCAGACCGAGGGAGATGATCTCTCTTGCCTGCTCAACATCCGCAAGGATTCGCTCGTCGGTAATATCCAGCGAGGGAGCGACGGTGGGCCAATCGGTCAGGAGTACCGACAGAGCGCTCTCGTCGGAGTATCTCTTAATGAAGCGCTGCCACGTGGTCTCGGTGATGAAGGGAACGATGGGCGCCATGACCTGGGTGATGGTCTTGATGGCGTAGAAGAGAACGCTGTAAGCATTCTGCTTATCCTCCGCACCCGCGCTTGCCCAGAAACGGGAGCGGTTGACACGGATGTAGAAGTTGGAGATGTCGTTGACAAACGCCTCGAAGAAGGCAACTACCTCACGGGTGGAGTAGTCGTCCATGTACTTGGTGGCGTCCTTGATAAAGCGGTTGGTACGGATCACCAGCCAACGGTCAATGGGCGCGAGCTTGGATACGTCCAGCGCCGAAAGATCGACCTTCGTGCCGTCGATGTCGGCGTAGGTGGAGAAGAAGGTCTCCAGATTCCAGAAGGCGAGAAGCTTTCTCTTTGCCTCGTCACCGAGATTGAAGCCGAAGCGCACGTCGGTGGAGGTAGAGGAGGACGCGAAGATATAACGGGAGGCGTCGGCGCCGATGATGTCGGCAGCCTCGTCAAAGCGGATCATAAAGCCGGTCTTGGAGAACTTGCTTCCGTCCTCGGAAACAACGACGCCGTGCGTGCTTACGCGCTCGTAGGGAGGCTCGTCAACGAGAACGGTACT
>JAZORA010000055.1:0-10245 GCA_045656365.1 Eubacteriales bacterium
CGGCGACGGAAGCGGACTTATCTATGGTATGGGTCACGCGGTATACACCATTTCCGACCCCCGTGCGGTAATGCTGAAGAAATACGCACAGCATCTTGCCGAGGAAAAGGGCTATGGCGACGATTTCCGTCTGCTTGAGGCGGTTGAGCGTCTCTCTCCCGAGGTATTCTGCGATGTTAAGAAGACAACAAAGCCGATATGCGCAAACGTAGACCTTTATTCCGGCCTTGTATACCGCATGCTCGGTATTCCTACCGAAATGTTCACGCCCCTCTTTGCCATTGCCCGTGCCACGGGCTGGTGCTCTCACCGCATCGAGGAGCTGCAGACGGCGAAGAAGATCATTCGTCCCGGCTACAAGTGTATTTCCAAGCCCAAGCCTTACGTTCCTCTCGCGGAGCGGTAATCTCTTGATAAAATCCGTCCTCGCCAGGCTTGGCGAGGACGTTTTTTCTTTCACTCCCCTTGCAAAACGGCTTCGGTTGTATTATAATATATGGAGTCGGAAAGAAAGTGACGAGAAGGGAGGTCTCTTTTTGAAGAAGGAAACGATCTGTCGGATCTTTTCAAGGATCCCTACACTGACCACCGACCGTCTTTCCCTGCGTGCCATGCGGGTATTGGACGGGGAGGATATGTATGAATATGCCCGTCGGGAGGAGGTCACAACCTACCTTTTGTGGTCGCCCCATCCGTCAAGACGGTATACCGAGGATTATCTTGCCTATATTCAGGACCGCTATGCTCTTGGCGAGTTTTACGACTGGGCGATGGTGGAAAAGGAAAGCGGGAGAATGATCGGAACCTGCGGCTTTACGCGCATTGATCCCGCCAACCGCGTGGGAGAGATCGGCTACGTGCTGAACCCCGATTTCCACGGAAAGGGATATGCCACCGAGGCGGCAAGACGGGTGATGGCGTTTGGCTTTGAGACGGTGGGACTTCACCGCATTGAGGCGAAATTTATGCAGGGGAACGAGGCGTCTTTGCACGTGATGGAAAAGCTCGGCATGACCTTTGAGGGCTATCGGCGCGATGCTATGTACGTAAAAAACGCCTACCGAACCATCGGTGTTTGCGCCATTCTCCGCTCGGAGTGGGACGGCGTGAAGTAAAAGAAGGATGCTTTATGGAAAAAGTTGAAAACACGGTTTTGGGAGATAAATCGTGCGGATTTGGAAAAACTATCAAAAGCGATGAAAAATCCATGGGATTTGGCGCGGTTTGATTGGGAGACGGAAAGGAACGTTATGAGAAAAACGAAAATTGTATGTACCATCGGTCCTGCGTGTAACGACGAGGAGACCTTAACGGGAATGTGCCTTGCGGGTATGAACGTGGCGAGATTGAATTTCTCTCACGGTACCCATGAGGATCACCGCAAAAATATTGAGCTGATCAAGCGTGTTCGGCAAAAGCTGGGGCTTCCCATTGCGATCCTTCTGGATACCAAGGGCCCCGAGTACCGAATCGGAACCTTTGAGAAGGGAAAGATCGAGCTTCACGACGGAGATTCCTTTATCTTTACCTCCCGTGACGTGGTGGGAGACGAGACACAGGTCTCGGTGAATTACAAGGATCTGCCCGACGAGATGTCACGAGGCGATCGGATTCTTCTCAACAACGGTCTTGTGATCTTCGAGGTGGAATCGGTCGAGGGAAGAGACATCAATTGCCGCGTGGTTGTGGGCGGCGAGCTCTCCAATCGCAAGAGCATGAGCTTTCCCAACAAGGTGCTGAGGCAGACTTATCTGAGCGAATATGACAAGAGCGACCTTTTATTTGGTATTGAAAACGACGTGGACTTTATTGCCTGCTCCTTCGTGTCGGTTCGTCAGGATCTTCTGGACGTAAAGGCGTTCCTCAAGCAGAACGGTGGAGACCATCTGGATATTATCGCCAAGATCGAGAACCGTTCGGGCGTGGATCATATTGAGGAAATCTGCGAGGAGTGCGACGGTATTATGATCGGACGGGGCGACATGGGCGTGGAGATCCCCTTTGAGGAGCTTCCCGCCATTCAGAAGCACCTGATCACCACCTGCCGTCTCCTTGGAAAGCGTGTGATCACCGCCACCGAGATGCTGGAATCCATGATCCACAATCCCAGACCGACCCGTGCGGAGATCTCCGACGTGGCAAACGCCGTATACGACGGAACCAGCGCCATTATGCTGTCGGGTGAGACGGCGGCGGGAAAATACCCCGTTCTGACGGTTCAGACCATGGCAAGGATCGCGTCCCAGACCGAGAAAAATATTGATTACACCAAGATCTTCCGCGGATCGGATTTTCGGATCAAGAACGCGGCGGATGCCATTTCCCACGCCACCTGTGGCATGGCAATTGATCTGGACGCACAGGCGATCGTGGCGTGCTCCCTGTCGGGCATGACCGCCCGCATGGTTTCCCGCTTCCGTTGCCCCACCGATATTCTCGGTATGACCACCGACGAGAAGACCTGGAGAAAGCTGGCGCTTTCCTGGGGCGTGCTTCCTGTGATCAGTGAGAAGTTTAACTCTACCGACGTGCTGTTTTACGCGGCGCAAAAGCTGGCAAAGGAGTCGCTGGGTCTGTCTCGGGGGGATCGGGTCGTCATTACGGGCGGCTTGACCACGGGTACGTCGGGTAACACCAACATGATCCGCGTAGAGGTTATTTAAATATGCAAAAACCAAGGGGAGGCGACGCCTCCCCTGTTTTTTGCAGAACAATTACCTGCTCAAAAAACTAAAAAAGAAAAAAATGGAAATAAGGGTTGATATTTACTTTGTTTCGTGTTATAATGATTCTACAGATGAAATGTAGTGAATGAGCGTCTGCTCAGGAGCGAGGGTTTCGCATAGATTTAGAAAGGATGGCTTTTATGAAACATTTGTTATCAGTTTTATTGGCTTTGGTCATGATGCTCTCTGTCATGTCGATGCTGATTCCTACGGCAACGGCTGTCACCTCCTCGTCACCTTTGCCCCCCGTTGGGGATGATTTCGAGGATGAAAACGCCTCTGATCCTTTTACCGAAGCAGGAGACTCCACCTCGAATGGTTCCTCCTCTCAAACGCCCGGGTCCGATCCGTCGGGGGCACTTGGCGGAACCAATACGGGAGATCAGACTCAAGGCTCGGAAGCAAACGAAATGGTTCTTTTTGAGTGCAATTTTAACGACGCTTCCTATGCCAATCTGACCGATGAAGAATTAATTCAGGCAATCTTTGGTTCAAACACCTCTCTGGAGACTCGTTACGTTTTGGGCGACAATCTGAACGCGTCGATCGTCAACGGCGCACTGAAGATCCACGCGGAGGCGGGCGGATCCGACTTTGTCGCAAAGGTCGTCTCCAACGATGCAATTTCCGAGCAAGGCTTTAGCGTTGAGTGTGAGTACGTGTTCCATCAGCGCACGGTTGTAGCGGGGAATGGGGGCGAAGCCGAATGTGATTCCAGATATTTTGGCTTTAACGCCAAGGCGGAGGTGTCTACTGCAGACAAAAACTCCTTGCTGGCTTACGTGTATAACGGCAACAACTCTCGTGTGGCGTATAGAAACGCGGTGGTGGGCTCGTGGGGCCCTCTCGTCTTTTCTGAAGACGTTAACGATTCCGGCCTTCAGGAGACCAAATACAAGCTGAAAAGTGTATTCTCCCCCGTGCATGGCCCGAGTCTTTACGTTGCTAAATGGGATAGCGTCGCGGGAGCATACGGAGACTATGTGCTTCTCGGATGCTTTGAGTATGATAACCAGATGGTTTATGATGAATACATGGCGGACCCGACCACCGGCGGAGAAAATATGTTCAGTGACAACGTGATCATGAAGATCCAGCACGGGAATCACGTGTCCATTGATAACCTGAAGGTTACGTTGCTGGAAAAGGAGACCTATGACCTGACCATCAACGGTGAGAGCGTTACGCTGGAGGGCTCGAATCGGCTCAACTTATCCCTCTATTGCGAGGGAACCTTCCGCTTTGCGGTGGTTGACGGTGTCGTTGTGAAGTCTAACTATATCGAAGTAACCAAAGAAACCGAAGTGATCGACGTTTACGACGCGGATCTGGATACGCTGGACGGTGCCGCGCTGATCACTGGCGAGACTACCGCGATCCGTTGGATGTCTTCCATTAAGAAGGCGGATTACGACAAGCTGGCTGCACTGGAGGCTGCGGGTGGTATTCAGAGCATTGAGTACGGTGTGCTTTACGTTGACGCGTCCTCTTTTAGTAGAGCAGAAGCTGCTGCAGGTCCTAAGCTTGACTCTACCGGCGTTCAGAAGGCGGCAGGCTCCCCCGTGTATGAGCCCGGCTACGAGGGGCTGTACGTATTCAACGCAAACGCAACGGTAACCGCCGGGCAGTACAACGTGAAGCTGGCGGGAAGAGCGTACATGATCATTACCTTCAATGACGACACCACCATGTTGATCGAAGGCGATTACGATAGCGGCTTCCACGCAAGAAGCGCGGCGGAAATCGCTCTGGCAGCCATGCTCGATGACGAGAACGGCTTGTCCGAGGATCAGTTGGCTAAGGTTGCGGAAATTGCCGCGGCTTACGTACAGTAATTTACAAAACGAATCGATTCTTAATTGATTTTGATTTTTTTAGGAAAGGAATATGATTATGCAAAAGCATCTTGCAATACTAATTGTCGTGCTTTCCGTTGTGGCAATTTTGCTTTGCTCATGTGATATAGATACCGACAGCTTCCTTGAGGGACTGACGACGAAGGAAACCGAGGCGACCACCACCGATCATACGGAAGAGACTACGACAAAGGATTCTGAAGAGACCACTACGGAGGGTTCCGGAGAGACGACCACCGGCGGCTCTGAGGAGATTACTACGGGCGGATCTGAAGAAATCACCACGGGCGGCTCTGAAGAGATTACTACAGGCGGCTCTGAAGAGATTACCACCAGCGTGCTCGAATCTCCTCTGCCCGAGTTGGAATCTGATGAGTTTAACACGGCATCGGACGACGCGACCAAGAGATATTAAGCGCAACGCTAAAAACGGCACCCTTTGGGGTGCCGTTTTGTTTGTATAGAGATTACGACAAATCAAACTCGGGGGGAACGTCGATCTCGTCCGAGACGTATTTTCCGTTTTTCTTTCGTTGGCGGACGCATTCGGAGAGCAGATATTCGATCTGTCCGTTGACCGAACGAAAGTCATCCTCTGCCCATGCGGCGATTGCCTCGTAAAGCTTAGGCGAGAGCCGCAGGGGCACTTGCTTTTTTTGGTTATCGTTCATAGGGCACCATCAATACAGGCTTCCGGAATTGACCACGGGCTGCGCGTCGCGGTTTCCGCAAAGAACCACCAACAGATTGGAGACCATCGCGGCTTTTCTCGCCTCATCCAACTCAATGGTCTGATTTTCGGCAAGACGGGCAAGCGCCATTTCCACCATACCGACCGCGCCGTCCACGATCATCTTTCTGGCATCTACGATGGCGGATGCCTGCTGACGCTGGAGCATAACGGCGGCAATTTCGGGGGCGTAGGCAAGATAGGTGATTCTCGCTTCCAGAATCTCGATGCCTGCCTGATCGACGCGCTCTTGAATTTCCTGACGGATCCGCTCGGCGACTACCTCGCTGGATCCGCGAAGACTACCCTCGTCGGCAACGCCGTCCCCCGTGGTGTCCACGTTGGGGGCTACATCATAGGGATAGATACGAACCACGTTCCGCAGGGCGCTGTCGCACTGGAGAGAAAGAAATTCCTTGTAGTTATCTACGTTGAATACTGCCTTTGCCGTATCGGTGATCCGCCACATAACGGCAATGCCGATCTCCACGGGATTGCCAAGGCAATCGTTGATCTTCTGGCGGTTGTTGTTGAGGGTCATGATCTTCAGGGAAAGCTTTTTGTTTTCCATTGCCACGTTGATCGCGATCTCCTCCGAGCCCTTGGCGCCCACCGTCAGGGGTGCGCGCTTGGTGGTCACGTCGCCACTTTGGTTGAGCTTGGTATTGGCGGCAGGATTGACGGATCCGCAGAAGGGGTTGACGGCGTAAAAGCCCTCGCCCTTGATGGTGCCGATATACTTTCCAAAGAGGGTCAGAACCAACGCCTCCTGAGGCTTCAGAATACGCAAGCCGCAGAGCGGGATCCAGCCGATACAGAAAACCACCATCGAAACGCCGAAGAGTCCCCAGAACGCGGGGTTCCGTTCCTCAGCCAGAATGCCGCCGACGATCACACCCGCCAAGGCTGCCAAAAGAAGGAGAACGTCCAAGACAAGCACCAGCATGCCGTGCTTTTTATTGTTGAGAATTTTTTCTTGCATGAGTAACCTCCAATTTTTATTTGATATTAAAATGATATCACAAAGATTTCCTTTTGTCAAGAGGCTTTTGAAAAAAAGTAAGCACCGTACTTTCTTTGAAAAGAAAGAAGGCAAAGAAACTTTCAACTACTTGGTCTGAGTGTTGCCACAATGTTCTCACAACCCCGTAGGGGGCGGCGCCCTCGACGCCCGGCGCCCCTCTCTATCCCGTCGGCTTAAAGAGAGCCGACGGGGTTCTTTCTTTATCTAAATAATAACGCCGAAGGGACAAAAACCGTCCCTTCGGCAGTTTGGTTTTCCTCAAATCCGTAGAGGTCGGATTGAACAATTTGAACAATGAGAGAAAAAGAAGCCGTAAGCATCGCTTACGGCTTCTTTTTTTTATTTCGGTATGTTAAACTTCTGCCTTGACAGGCGCCTTGGCAAGGGCACGATAGCTTGTGACACCCGTGATGGTCTCGCCGTCGATCTGCAGCGTGGCGGGACGGTCGAAGGTAACGGTGATCTCCTTGCCCGTGTGCACGACAACCGCCTTTTTATGGTTCACGTGCTCTCCCTTGAAAATAGAGGGGAAGATCATAAGGGTCCGCAGGCTTCCCGTTCTGTGGAACACCATCAGGGAAAGCGTTCCCTCGGGATCGTTTCGATCCTGCGCGGGTGCCGCCATCATGCCGCCGCCGTAATATCTGCCCTTCATAGCGGGGGCGGTCCATACCTTTTTATAGCGGTATTCCTTTCCGTCTACCGTAACCGTCGCGCCCGAGGGCTTGTACTTAAAGAGCAGACCCTTGATGGCGATGGCGGTATAGTTGACGGGCTTATCCGAGACCTTCTTCATTTGATCGCCCGTCTCACAGCAGTAGCCGTCCAGACCAAAGCCCACGTTATTTAGAAAGCGACAGGAGGTTTCTCCCACGTAGACCACGGGGAGATCCTTGATATAATCGTTGATCCTCAGGGGCGTTTGCTTATCGGGATTGCCCAGGTCGTTCCAGAAATCGTTGCCCGAGCCCAGGGGACAGTATAGCACGTCGCAGGGGAAATCGATCTCTTGCGTGGCGTTGGCAAAGCGGTTCAGCGTACCGTCTCCGCCGCAAAGAATGACGCGATCGGTCTCGGTCAGACCCGAGAAAAATGCTGCGTAATCGTCAATTTTGGTCAGATCCCGAAAGAGGATATCTCCCTCGTAACGAGACTTCAAAAAATCCAGATGATGCTCGGCGACCTTCTTTCCCGCCATGGGGTTAAACAGTACAAGGGTGCTCATTTGTTTGTCTCCTCTCGAATTTGATAGAATGATCCATGATAAAAATATTGTAAAAGAAAAAAGTAAACTCAAACTAAACTTTTCCTCAAAATCCGACACGCTTCGGGAGAGGGGATAAAAAGAAAGGGAAGAAATCTCTTGCGCCGCCGAGGTTTTTGTGATATACTGTCTATATAAATATTGGATTCTCGCGAAATATAAAGGAGGAAGAGATGTTTCATATACTCGTGGTAGACGACGACAAGAATACGCGGCTCTTTCTTCGCGCCGTTCTGGAGGAGGCAAGCTATACGGTCAGCACCGCAAGAGACGGAGAAGAGGCGCTTTCGGTAATGGATCGGGAGCATATCGATCTGGTGGTGCTGGATATTATGATGCCGAGGATGGACGGATACGAGTTTACGAGGGTGCTGCGGGAAAGTCAAAACAATCTTCCCATTCTGATGGTCTCCGCCAAGCAGCTTCCCGCCGATAAGCACAAGGGCTTTATGGTGGGAACCGACGACTATATTACCAAGCCCATCGACGACGAGGAGATGCTGTATCGAATCCGCGCGCTTTTGCGCCGCGCGCAGATCGCCAATGAGCGGCGGATCGTGCTGGGTGAGGTGATCCTCGATTACGATTCCTTTACCGTATCCCGAGGAGAAGAGATTCAGGAGCTTCCCCAAAAGGAGTTTTTGCTCCTTTATAAGCTTCTTTCTTATCCCGGAAAGATCTTTACCCGTATTCAGCTGATGGATGAAATATGGGGAAGCGACAGCGAGACGGGTTGGGAAACGGTAACGGTACATATCGGACGGCTTCGCAAGCGGTTCGAGGGATGGGAGGAGTTTTCCATCGAATCGGTGCGCGGACTTGGATATAAGGCGGTGAAGCGAGTATGAAGCCAAGCTTTGGAAGATTTCGGATCCGAAGAAAGGAAAGAAAGCACCGTTGGTCTCTGACCCTGATGTTTTCCGCCGTGGTGTTCTTCGTGTTGGTTTGGGCGATCGCTCTGGCGGCGGTGACGGTCTACCTGTTGATTTATTTCGGGGTGATCGGAAGCCTTGAGAGTGCGGGTCTTGGTACCATTGTCGGGTGTATGCTGCTCATCAGCGCCTTGATTGGCGCCACCATTTCGATCTTTGTTTTGAGAATCCCCCTGAAGCCTGTCAACCGATGGATCAACGGTATGAACCGCTTGGCGGAGGGAGATTTCGCGGTGCGGATGAAAATGGGTAAGCCCTTGGCAGACCACCCCGATTTCGCGGAGCTGTCCGATAGCTTTAATAAGCTGGCGGAGGAGCTGGAAAATACCGAGATGCTCCGAGGGGATTTCATCAACAATTTTTCTCACGAGTTCAAGACCCCCATCGTGTCGATCGCGGGTCTGGCAAAGCTCCTGAAAAAGAGGAATCTAACCGAGGAGCAACGGCAGCAATATCTCGATGCCATCGAAAAGGAATCCATGCGTCTCTCTTACATGGCGACCAACGTGTTGAATCTGACGAAGGTGGAGAATCAAACGATCCTGTCGGACGTGACGACCTTCAATCTCTCCGAGCAGATCCGATCGGGTGTGTTGCTTTTGGAAAACAAGTGGTCAAGAAAAAACATTGACCTTCAGCTGAATTTTGAGGAATATGAAATCGAGGCGAACGAGGAGCTTCTCAAGCAGGTCTGGCTCAACCTCATGGATAACGCCATCAAGTTTTCTCCCGAGGGGGGGACGGTTTCCCTTGACATTCAGGAGGTGGAGGGCGGATTCAAAATCTCCGTAGGAAATACGGGCAGCGAGATTCCTCCCGATAAATTAGAAAAAATCTGGAATAAGTTTTATCAGGCAGATGAGTCTCATTCCACCGAAGGAAACGGCATCGGTCTTGCCATCGTACGGCGGATCGTGATCCTTCACGGCGGAGACGTTGAGGTGAAGAGCGAGGCAGGAGAGACCGTCTTTTCGGTGATTCTGCCAAGAAATCAGTAGGTGATTATGTTAGATATTTTAAAGCTTCTTGCTTGCGCCTTGATCGGATATTTGATCGGTACGGTGAATCCGTCCTATATCGTGTCAAGGTGTCGAGGATTTGATATCAGAAAGAAGGGCTCGGGAAACGCGGGCGCCTCCAATGCCGTGATGGTCTTGGGAAGGGTGATCGGTATTGTGTGCGCTCTTTTGGATATTGCCAAGGCGTGTGCCGCCATTGCCCTGACGAACGCCTGTTTCCCTGCGCTGTCCCACGGATTTGCGGTGACGGCAGCGGCTTGTATTCTCGGACATATTTTCCCCTTTTATATGGGATTTCGGGGCGGCAAGGGTCTGGCTTGTCTTGGCGGAGTGATTCTGATGTTTCATTGGAAGATCTTTTTGCTTATGCTTGCCCTCGAGCTGGTTCTGGTTCTCGTTACGGGATATATCTGCTTCGTTCCCATGACGGCGTCGGTGGCCTTTGCCGTTCTGTACGGTGTGATGCGGAGAGATCTTTTTGGGGCGATCCTATTGCTTATCGTCTCATTGGTGATCCTTCTGAAGCATCGGGAAAACCTCCGTCGGATCCGACAGGGGGTAGAGGCAAAGATCAGTTATCTTTGGAACGAAAAAAAGGAAACGGAACGCCTTGGGCGGAATATGGCGAAAAATAATCAAGAAAATACTTGACAGGCAGAATTTTCTATGCTATACTACCTCTACCTCGTGAGGG
>JAZORA010000056.1:0-5306 GCA_045656365.1 Eubacteriales bacterium
GCTTCAGGAAGCGGTTGACTCGCTCATCGATAACGGTAGAAGAGGAAAGCCCGTAACCGGACCCTCCAACCGTCCTCTCAAGTCTCTGTCCGAGATGCTCAGAGGTAAGCAGGGACGTTTCCGTCAGAATCTGCTTGGTAAGCGTGTTGACTATTCCGGACGTTCGGTTATCGTTGTTGGTCCTTCCTTGAAAATTTATCAGTGCGGTCTTCCCAAGGAGATGGCGCTGGAGCTCTTCAAGCCCTTCGTAGTCAAGAGACTGGAGGAGATGCAGAGAGTTCCCGGTGTCAAGGACGCTCTGAAGAAGATCGAAAAGGCACACGAGAATCCCTGCGTATGGGATGCGCTCGAGAACGTGATCAAGGAGCATCCTGTGCTCCTGAACCGTGCGCCTACACTGCACAGACTGTCGATTCAGGCATTCGAGCCCGTGCTGGTTGAGGGTAGAGCCATCAAGCTTCACCCCTTGGTATGTACCGCATTTAACGCGGACTTCGACGGTGACCAGATGCCTGTACACGTACCCCTTTCCGCAGAGGCACAGGCTGAGGCAAGATTCCTCATGCTGTCCGCCAACAACCTCTTGAAGCCCATGGACGGTCGTGCTGTTGCCGTTCCTTCTCAGGATATGATCCTCGGATCCTACTACCTGACCATGGATAAGCCCGGTGAGCCCGGTGAGGGAAGAGCGTTCCGTGATTTCAACGAGGCAATGATGGCATACGCCAACGGTGCTCTTGGACTTCACGCGCCCATTAAGATCCGCGTAACCAAGGAGATTGGTGGCGAGAAGAAGACCAAGCTGATCGATGCAACGCTTGGACGCTTGATCTTCAACGCACCCATTCCTCAGGATCTGGGTATGATCACCCGTGAGACCGAGGACGATCTCTTCAAGCTGGAGATCCAGACCGTGGTCAAGAAGAAGGAGCTCGGTCGTATGATCGACCTCTGTATCAAGAAGCACGGATCTGCCGTTTGTGCGGAAATGTTGGATAACATCAAGGAGATGGGATACAAGTATTCCACCCAGGCTTCCTTCTCGATCTCGGTATACGACATGACCATTCCCGCAGAGAAGAAGGATTATATTGCCGCAACCCAGAAGAAGGTAGACGCCATCAACCGCAACTATATGGAAGGCCTTTTGACCGAAGACGAGCGTTACAACAACGTAATCAAGCTTTGGGAAAAGACCACCGGTGAGGTAACCGATGCGCTTCAGAAGGGCTTTGATGCTTACAACCCGATCAAGATCATGTCGGATTCGGGTGCCCGTGGATCGATTGCTCAGATGCGTCAGCTGGCAGGTATGCGCGGACTGATGTTCGCAACCAACGGTAAGACCATCGAGCTTCCCATTAAGTCCAACTTCCGTGAGGGCTTGAATATTCTCGAGTACTTCATGGGTGCGAAGGGATCTCGTAAGTCTCTGTCCGATACGGCACTCCGTACGGCAGACTCGGGTTACCTGACCCGTCGTCTGGTTGACGTTTCTCAGCACGTGATCGTACGTGAGGAGAAGTGTGATACCACCAAGGGCGCTTGGATCGAGCAGATCATCGACGATAAGAACGGAACCGTTCTTGAGCCTCTTCAGGACAGAATCGTGGGACGTTACACCATCGGCGCCGTTCAGCATCCCGTTACGGGTGAGGTGATCGTAGGTGACGATGAAATGATCACCGACGAGCAGGCAGCTGCCATTGTAAAGGCAGGTATCCAGCGCGTGTATATCAGGACGGTCATCCAGTGTCATGCCCGTCACGGTATTTGTGCGCACTGCTACGGTGCTGACCTTGCTTCGGGCAACCCCGTAAAGGTTGGTGAAGCCGTTGGTATCATTGCGGCACAGTCCATCGGTGAGCCCGGTACTCAGCTGACCATGCGTACCTTCCACTCGGGTGGTGTCGCAGGATCGGATATTACCCAGGGTCTTCCCAGAGTTGAAGAGCTCTTTGAGGCAAGAACGCCCAAAAAGACCTCGGTACTTGCCGAGACCGACGGTATGATTCAGGAGATCGAGCAGGGCGATACGCCTAACACCTACACGGTGGATATCCGTTCTGCAGAGAACGATATGCTGGTTCGTCATCAGATTCCGTTCGGTAAGAGACTGATCGTCTCCGAGGGACAGACCGTTCACAAGGGTGATGCCCTGACCGACGGTAGCAAGGCTCCCGCTGATATCATGAGAATCTTTGACGACCCGAACGATCCCAACAATCGCGATTACTTGGATAAGGTTTACGACTATATCATCATGGAAATCCAGAAGGTATACCGTTCTCAGTCCTGTAACGTAAACGATAAGCATATTGAGATCATTGCCCGTCAGATGACCAGACAGATCCGTATTTCCAACAACGGAGACACCGATCTCTTGGTAGACGCACTGGTGGATATGAGCGAATTTGAGGAAGAAAACAATCGGATTCAGGCGAGAATCGATGCCGGTGAGACCGAGCTTCGACTGGCTGAGGGTAAGCCCGTTCTGTTGGGTATTACCAAGGCATCTCTCCAGACCGAGTCCTTCCTGTCCGCCGCATCCTTCCAGGAGACCACCAAGGTTCTGACCGATGCCGCAATCAAGGGCAAGGTCGACCACCTGCTGGGTCTGAAGGAAAACGTAATTATCGGTAAGCTGATTCCCGCAGGAACGGGTATGAAGTGCTACCATAACGTAGACGTTGTCAAGAATGAGGAGCCCATCAGCGATGGTGCTGAGCCTGAGGTAGTCTGATTCTTTACAACCAAAATAAAAAGCAGTCTTGCTTCGGCAAGACTGCTTTTTTTATTAAATTTTGTAAACGCGGTCGGATATGGCTTCGGGAAGCTGAGAAAAACCGTATCTTCCACCGCTGTTGAGGGCGGCGTCGATGCGGAGCAGACGATTGTATTTGGCAATTCGCTCGCTTCGGCAGGGCGCACCCGTTTTGATATAGGGGGAGTTCATAGCAACGGCAATATCGGCAATGGTCGTATCCTCGGTCTCGCCTGAACGATGGGATAGAATGAATCGATATCCCGCATCCTTGGCAAGATGGATTACGTCAAGGGTCTCGCTCAGCGTTCCAATCTGATTTGGCTTAATGAGGATCGAATTGGCGATGCCTCGCTCAATGCCTCTCTTCAGTCGCTCGGTGTTGGTGACGAAGAGATCGTCTCCTACCAGCATGATCTGTTTTCCAAGACGTTCGGTCAGCTCCTTCCAGCCATCCTCGTCTCGCTGATCCAATCCGTCCTCGATGGAGAGGATCATGGGATATCGCTCATAAAGGGAACACCAATATTCCACCAATTCCCGACGGCTGTAACGCTTGCCGCGCTTTGGCATCAAGTAGGCGCCATCATCGTACCACTCCGAGGCGGCGGCATCCAACGCGATCTTGATCTGGTCGGTGGAATATCCCGCCTTTCCAATGGCTTGGCAGATCAGGTCGATTGCCTGCTCGTCACTTTCCAGATTGGGCGCAAATCCCCCCTCGTCGCCCACCGTGGTGGCGTAGCCTTGCTCCTTCAGGATCTTTCCTAATGCGTGGTAGATTTCGCTTCCCGCCCGCAGAGCCTCGGAAAAGCGGGGAAGTCCCACGGGAAGAATCATGAATTCTTGAATCTCCACGTTATTGGCGGCGTGAGCACCGCCGTTGAGAATGTTCATCATGGGAACGGGTAAACGGTAAGCGTCCACCCCACCCAAATAACGGAAGAGGGGAGTATGGTACCAGTTGGCGGCGGCACGGGCGGATGCCAAGGATACAGCCAGTATGGCGTTTGCCCCAAGCTTTGACTTATTGTCGGTTCCGTCCAAGCGTAAGAGCAGACGGTCAAGCTCGGCTTGCTCGGCGGCGCTGACTCCCGAGATGGCGGGAGAAATGACGCGACAGACATTCGAGACTGCGTCGCTCACCCCTCGCCCTCCATAGCGTGACTCGTCGGCGTCTCGCTTTTCATGGGCTTCGTAGATTCCTGTGGATGCGCCGGAGGGGACACTGGCAACCCCCACTGTTCCATCGGACAGAAAGACCGATGCCTCGACCGTGGGGTGACCTCGCGAGTCAAGAATTTCACGGGCACAGCATTTGATAATTTGCGGTTTATTCATTCGATTGATCCTTTCTTTGTCGCTTCGTTACGATCATAGTATTGGCAAAAAAACCTAAAAATATGCCGATCCCAAAAAAGAAGGACAAAAAAAGAAAGGGCGCATATACTGACATTGAATTGCCAAGAAAGGGGAACGGTATGATCATTTATACGGTAAAAAACGGGGATACGCTTTACGAAATTGCCAATCGTTACGGCGTCTTGCCCGAAATTCTTGCCAGAGATAATCAGCTTTCAACACCTGCCGCCCTGACGGTGGGGGAAACCTTAGTGATCCTTCAGCCCAAAACCGTGTATACGGTAAGAGAGGGGGAGAATCTATACAGCGTGGCACAGCGGTTTGGCGTCAGCATTGGCGATCTTTGGCGAAACAATGCATTTCTCGGTGGGCGAACCGATCTTTCCGCGGGCGAGGTGTTGACCATCGTGCCCGAGGATCCTACGTACGGTCGGGAGATTGCCACCAATCTATTCGTCTATCCCTCGGTGGATCGCGCGGTGCTTCGCTCGGCGCTTCCTTTCCTTACGTATCTAACCCTGTTTGCTTATGGCGTGGAGGAGGACGGAGAGCTGGTGGATATTGACGGGGAGGAGGAGATCATCGATCTTGCTCGTCAATACGGTGTCGCGCCCATGATGCTGGTGGCGTCTCTCAATGAGGAGGGGAAATTTTCGCCCGATGTGGCAGAGCGGGTTTTGGGCAATGAGGCGGTGAGAGATACCTTGATCGAGGAAATCGCCACCGAGCTTCGCAGAAAGCGGTACGCGGGGGTGGAGATTGATTTTGAATATGTTCCTGCCGAGTACGCCGAGGCATACGTGGACTTTATCCGTCGGTTAAGAGATCGTATTTCCCCCGACGGATACCGTACCTTCGTATCTCTCGCACCAAAAACCTCTGATGATCAACGGGGACTTCTCTATGAGGGTCACAATTACAGGGCACTGGGCGAGGTGAGCGACGGAGTTTTTGTGATGACCTATGAATGGGGATATGCATACGGTCCGCCTATGGCGGTTTCGCCTGTGGATAAGGTCAGCGATGTGCTCGATTATGCGGTCAGCGAAATTCCAAGTGAGAAGATTAAAATGGGTGTGCCGAATTATGGCTACGACTGGACGTTACCCTTTGTGGCGGGGGAGAGCCGCGCCCGATCGCTCGGAAATGTGGAGGCAGTGGATTTGGCATCGGAAAAGAG
>JAZORA010000057.1:0-8721 GCA_045656365.1 Eubacteriales bacterium
CTTGGCTCACAGAACGACATGGCTACGATCCGACTTGGATCAAAACGCGCCCTTTGGCATTACCCCGCAGCAGATGGCGGCAATGGAAAACGGCGCGATCTACGGTTGGGACACGCCCATGACAGATCCCAATCACTATGACGAGGGCCGACATTACCATCCGTATTTGCAAGAAAGGGAGAGACGGAAATGAATAGCATTCTTGATCCGATTACGTTGACCGAGGAAAAGAATTTGTTTTATTCAACGAGAAACGAACCAAAAGAACTTGGTTGTATCGGTCACTTGCGAGGGGATTTTGGAAGTGATGGGAAAGAGTTCTTCTCAACGTGGTTTCCGCATGAATGTGAGGAACTGAATGACCAACGCTTTAAGTCCGTCTTTGATACCCTCATCAATCAGCTCCGCAAGGCAGGGCAGGTGTTGTCGGGAAGAACAGAAATGGAACGGTATTGCTTGCCGCATCATGATTGTAAGCTGCTCAATCCATACGCAGAAAAATGCTGGGGCTTTCGCATCTATTCACCGTACCATTATGCTTTTTATCTCCGGTGTATGCCCGTGCGAGGGGACTATAACTTCTATATCTACTGCTACGATAAAAATATGCTTTTGAATAAGCTGGCAGGAGATCGAGGTTTGCCGCGATACTGTTATACGCACAATTCCGCAATCGGAGAGGACGTTCTTTTGACATTCCCCGAAAGGGGCTTCCGTACTTGTCGAGGGGTAACTTCGGAAAAGTCTGCCGCAATGCTCAATCGGGATTTGGGTGTGACCTATCAGCAGGTAGCAGCTATGCAAGCCGGTTCGATGTTTTCTTGGAACGTCCCTGCCGCCGATCCCCAAAACTATGATGAAAGCGGTAGACCGATTGTGAAAAACAGGGATGGGGAGGCACGCTGATGAATTATGTATATCAGAACCAACACGGTGTCCTGACCGTACAAGAGAAAGCCACTCTGAACGATCCCAAATTCATTCGCTTTATCACGCCCCACTACGAAGATCTTTTCACCATCCCCGACGGAGAGCAGGTGTTGTTGTGCTATACGGATGGTACCAAGGAAGCATTTGTCTGCAAATATTTGGACGACTACCATTTCATGCTCGGCTGGCGTTCTTATCATATTTGCGAGTTTGCCGAGCGTATGCAGAATAACGGTACTACCGTCATCCCATTTCCAGAAAAGCACGTGATTTGGTCGAACATTGACCTCGATCTCAAGGATTGGATTTCAGATCTCAAAGAGGAATATCCCGATCTTACCGAGGACGATTACTACGCCATGATGATAGAGCGCAACGGGGAATACCTTACCGACGAACGGGAAAACCTCAATTTCCACGTTGGTGACGATATTCTTGCCATCGGGGACATCGGCAGGTGGAACGGCAGGCGCATGGGATATAAAACCATTGAATCGGGGAAACTCTCGAATTGTCTATCCTCCGATTGCGACTATGCCGAATGGTATGTGGATCGGGAGGGCGAGTTTAGAAGCAGACAGATCCACCACGATGGTACCAACTATATCTATTACCGCAAATTCAAGGAAAGCGCCGACTACGATGACCGAGCCGAGCTGATGGATCGTATTTATCGTGGTGTGGCAACACAGGAGGAGATTGACAAGCAGACCGAAAAGCTGGGCGAGACGGTCGGTGCGGTGTACGGTTGGGAATTCCCGACTAAAGAATACAATCAAATCAAGCAAAGATGATGATTTGAATTTTTTATTGACTTTCAGCTTTTTTTGTGGTATAATCATATCGGAAGGAGGCGAGGATTTATGCCAATTCAATTAAAAGGTAATTGGACAGAAGGCTACGTCTTGGATCGTCATGTAATATCCAGTGAATTTTTGGGACAAGATGCTTTTGGAAATGATGTATTTGATACAGTTAGAACAGAGCTTGGTGAACTGGTGTACCGTATGAAATATAACGGGCATCATGATACTACTGATGAAATTGTAAAAATTGCTACGCCTTTTTTAACAGAATGGTTAAGGGATAAAAACATCAATTCTGTGATTCCGATTCCACCTTCCAATTATCGTGACTTTCAACCGGTATACCGTTTGGCAGAAGCCATTGCTGAACAACTCCATACTTTTTATGTTCCGAATGTTTTGGATAAGGTTTCAAATCTTCAATCCAAAAATATGTCAAGAGAAAACAAATCGATCAAGGGGACTATCAAATTATGCAGGAAACCGATTCGAGAGTATAATGTTTTGTTGATTGATGATTTATACTCTACCGGTGCTACAGCAATGGAATGTACTCGTATACTTCAAACAGAACCGCTTGTGAAAAATGTTTACTTTCTTGCTATAACAAAAACAAAATAAATTGAGAGGAGAGCATGATGAAGGTATTTATTGCCGGCGCAAGATCGGTGTTGAAGCTTGATAATGAAGTAATCAAGAGATTGCATCAAATTTCAGAAAAAGAATACGATGTATTGATCGGGGATTGCAATGGTGTGGATACTGCTGTCCAAAAATACTACACGCAAATGGGATACCGGCGTGTCACCGTGTTTGCAAGCAACGGAGTTGCACGTAACAATGTGGGAGGATGGACAATTCATAATGTTCCCGTGGAAAGCAATATGAAAGGCTTTGATTTTTATAAGCAGAAGGATATTGCTATGGCAAATGATGCTGACTACGGATTTATGATTTGGGATGGTCGTAGCAAGGGAACTTTAAACAATATGATCAACCTTCTTAATCAGGGAAAAAAAGTATTGTTATATCTAACGGCATTTAATCAAATGTGTTGGATAGAGGATTTGGAAACATTACAAAAATTGGTTGTTCAACTTCCGATTGATACACAAAAAATTTTTCAAGATTTAATGTTTGTCAGTCAAAAAGAGATCAACCCTCAATTATCAATTCAGTTTTCTGTTTTCCAGCAAGCAATCAGTGACCAATAGAAAAGCTTCTACGAGTTGTTTTGTAATACCGTGGGAGCTTTGCGGGGGCATTCAATGTCCCCGCTTTTATTTAGGCTTGGGTGTACCGAGCCTTTTTTATTTTATCAAGAAAAGCGAGGTGATCCTATGGCGATCCCGTTCAAGGATGCCACGGAGCTATACCGAAAAACAGTCCGAGAGATCGGCAGGGACAGCAAGTCGTGGAAAGCCTTCCTGACCACGGCGGCGTTTCAGTATAAGTATTCCTTTGACGATCAGATCATGATCCATGCCCAACGCCCTCATGCCATTGCTTGTGCGGGGATCGAGCTTTGGAATAAGCATTTCGGCAGGCGCGTCAAACGGGGATCCACGGGAATTGCGCTGCTCTCGGAGGCGGGAGGCAATTCTCGTTTGCATTATGTCTACGACGTGGGAGACACCTATCATCCCGATCGTCATCCGTTTTCTCTGTGGGAGGTCGCGCCCGCCTTTGAGGGGGAGATCATCGAGGCATTGGAGAGCCGCTTTGGCAATCTGTCAAACAAGGATAGCCTTTCGGTTGCCGCCATGTTTGCCTGCATGAACGCCGTGGAGGATAATCTGACCGATTATCTGGAAAATTTGAAGCAGATCAAGATCGACAGCGCATTGGAGACTTTGGGGGAAGAAGAACTAAAGGTCAAGATGAGCGTCCTTCTGACTGCTTGCGTGGTCTATACCGTATTCACACGCTTGGGAATGGAGGCAGAGGAAACCATCAGCGACCACATGATCGCCCCCGTTGCCGAGTTCAATACCCAAGACACCATTTCCTGCCTTGGTTATGCCAACGCGGATATTTCAGAGCTTTGCCTGCGGCAGATCGAGAGAACGGTGCGGAGCTGTGAAAAGGAAAAAGCGAATCACGCTCACACCTTTGACAAACCCGCGCAAGAGGCGTATAATAAGGCTGAAAAACAACCCGAACAAGGAGGAAAAAAAGATGAAACTGACCTACAGGACAGAGAGCGGCATGAGGATCCCCGACCTGACGTTGCCCCCGCAGCCCGAGGGCGAGATCGGGAAGTATGGGAGGATGCGGCTGGAGTTTCTCAAAGTGCACCGCAGGGGGACCTACGGCGTGATGAAAGCCAACGCGACGCTGAAGCAGTATCTCTTGGAGATCGATCGCACGGCGACCGAGACGGTGGAGAAGATGACAAAGGAGTTGGCAAAAGCCGAGGGCGTGACCGAGCAGATGAAGAACGAGGATCCCCTTCGGTGGATCGGGCTGATGAACAACTGCAAGATGGCGGCGGAGGAAACGGTGTTGCGCGATCTGATCCACGTCTGACCGAACCCGCGCCGCAAAAGCTCCCCGAACCAGACAGCGAGATCATCATACAAGCATTAAGACACGACAAGTATTTGCGCGAAGCAAAATACGGCATCGTGTCTTTTTTGCGTTCGGAAGCTAATCCCCAAAAGAAAACCGAGTATATCAAGGGTGTGTACCCGATGGATACCTTCATTGAGTTCTACAAAAAGGGAAGCGAGGAGCATATCGGCTACCACCCGACCAAGGAGGGCTTGGAGATCTATTTCGGCAATTATCCATCCAGAACCCATGAGATCAAGTTCACGTGGGAGAAAGCCACCCAACTGATCGAAGCACTTGTCAAGGACAACAACTACTTGGATGCGCCTGAACCGGGGCAGCAGCTATCCATCTTAGATAACGCCGCAAGTGAGGAAAGCAAGCCCTCGCCACGGTTACAGCTCCGTGTGTCGCAGGAGGTTATCGACAACCTCTTACGCCTTGGCGGTTGCACCCGTAAGAGCGCACAGCGTATCTACGGCTTTTATCGCAGAGCCAAAGACCAAGCTGAGAATATCGCCTTTCTCAAACGCGAGTATGAAACCGATGCCATCGGCATGATCATTGATGATCGCAAGGTGTCGGCAAAATGGGACGAGAATGGTATCCGCATTTCCCAAGGGGAATACGTGTCGGACGAATATTCGGCATTTCTCCCGTGGGAAACGGTGGATCAGCGCATTCGCGAGCTGCTTGAAATGGGGCAGTATCTCCCACAGGTGGAGGCAGAGCAAGCCGAGGCGGTGTGGGACGATTACGTGGGGGAGAAGTTTACGTCACTCTACCGGGAGGAATTTGGGAACATTCCAAGTGAATACAAAACGCAATTGGAACGCGCCTCATGGGATGAACAAAAAGCGCTCTATATTTCGATTCTGAAGCATTCGCAAAAGCTCCCGTCCTTCCTAAAAGAAATCCAAGAGAATGCCGAGAGGATCAAGGAATACCCTCCGCGCTATCGCGTTTGGAGAAAGCCCGAGGATATGTACGCGCTTGCAGCCACCTATCTCCGCGATCCCGTGGATTTTCCTCCTTCCGATCCCCATATCCTGCCGCCCAAGCGTTTTACCACAAGAGATCAGATCGACCGCCAGCTCATCGAGCAGGGGAGCAGCTTTGAGCATGGAAAATACAGAATTTACTCTTATTTTCTTATGCACAAGGATCCCAAGGAGCGCGCTAAGTTCCTATCCAATGAGTATGGTACGGGTGGCGCGTCGGGAGGACGCATCGGCAACGACCATAGCGGGAAAGGACTTGTAGTGTTCGGGGGACTGGGACGAGGGGATTCTGCCGCCTTTCTTAAATGGAATCAGGTTGCCAAGCGGATTGATGAGCTGATCCGCGAGGACAAATATATGACCGATAAGGAAATTGCCAATCTCGACAACTACGAAAAATGGCAATTGACGCGGTATATTCAAAGCGTATTTGAGTTGCAGATTCATGATGCCGTTCATCAAAAGCGCGACGAAATGAGCGCCTACGATGCGGAAAAGCAGATCAAGGCGCAGATCATGGAGGCGCTGGACAATCCCGAAAGCGTTGAAAAGATCGTTGCCATCATGCAACAAGCCTATGACGAATTGCCCGAGGACAAATACAACCGCCCTTACCGCAAGGCGGGGCTGGATGCAATGATTGCCTATTCCAAGGGAAAATACAATCTCTTTCCGGGATCGCATTTTCGCAAAACGGTCATACGAACGGTAACGGCTGAAGAATCGCCCAAAGAGGAAGCCACGCCGACGATTTCCGACGAACAGATCACCGATGAATACGATCTGCACCTTGGAACCGAGGTGCATATTGGAACGACCGAGTGCATCATCAATTCCATGTCGGCGGAAATGGTTGAGTTGTTTGACGGAACGCTCTTTCCTTTGGAGTTGGATTCGGCAACGTTTTTGAAGCGGTTGCGGGAGAATCCGCTGAATGATCACCTCAAGGTGCAAGCAGAGAAAGCCCCTAAGGTAGCAGAGGACGCACCTGCCGAGGAAAAGCCGCCAAAGGATACTTTCAAGAACTACGATTCCCCCATCTGGCGCACCTATCGGCAGATCAAAAAGGAGCATCCCGACAGCATTGCCTTTGTAGGTGTCGGGGATTTCTACGAGTTCTTTGAGGACGATGCCGAAACGGTGTCAAAGGTCTTGGAACTGACTATGACCAGCCGTTCCTTTGACGGAAACACGCGGATTCCCATGTGTGGGATCCCGAAGCGCGCGGCAAACAAGTATATCCAAAGGCTGATCGAGGCAGGCTACAAGCTCGCCATTGACGGAGGGGAAGTACCGCCCGAAATTCCGAAGCCAATGAAGGTAGAGAAAACGGTTGTGGCAGAACCCAAAGAAACAGAGACAGGGAGCGAAGCTGAAAACGCCACCGCATTTTTCGCCGATGCTCCACAACCACCAAAGACGATCCCCGTCTATGATTTCCACCCCGAAATACCGCCTGACGAAAAGCACAACTACCGCATTACCGACGATCAGATCGGAATGGGCGGGGAAAAGACAAAGTTTCAAAAGAATATTGCGGCGATCAAATGCTTGCAGGAGATTGAACGGAACGAGGGAATCGCCACGCCAGAACAACAGGAGATCCTGGCACAGTATTCGGGCTGGGGCGGTCTTGCCGATGCCTTTGATGCAACCAAGGACAATTGGAAATCCGAATACCAAGAGATGAAAGACCTGCTCCCCGAAAAGGAATATGCCGCCGCCAGAGCATCCACTCTGACGGCGTTTTATACTCCTCCCGTGGTCATTAAGGCGATCTATGAAGCTCTTGGAAACATGGGATTTAAGCAAGGTAACATCTTGGAGCCTTCCTGCGGCGTTGGTAACTTTATGGGACTCGTCCCCGAAGAAATGAACGCGCGGATGTACGGCGTGGAATTGGACAGCCTTTCGGGGCGGATCGCGCGCCAGCTCTATCAGAAGAACGGCATTACCATCGACGGATATGAAAAGACCGAGTTTCCCGACAGCTTCTTTGACGTGGCGGTTGGCAACGTGCCTTTCGGAGATTTCAAGCTCACAGACCGCAGATACGACAAGCACAATTTCCTCATTCATGACTACTTTTTCGCTAAAACCTTGGACAAGGTGCGCCCCGGCGGGATCATTGCCTTTGTGACAAGTAGCGGCACCATGGATAAGGAAAACGCCATGGCGCGAAAGTATATGGCGCAGAGAGCCGATCTGATCGGTGCCATCCGACTGCCCAACAACACCTTCAACGGCGCGGGAGCCAAGCAGGTGGTGTCGGACATTCTTTTTTTGCAAAAGCGTGATCGCATCATCGAGGCGGAACCCGATTGGGTACACCTTGGAAAGACCGAGGCCGGGATTCCCATCAACCAATATTTCCTCAACCACCCCGAAATGGTGCTTGGAAAGATCGAGATGCGAAGCGGACAGTACGGTCCCGAACCCACCTGTCGTGCCTTTGATGGAAAAGACCTTGGGGAGCTGCTACGTGCGGCGGTTGCTAATCTGCAAGCTGAGATCCCCGAAATCGAGAGGGAAGAACCCGAGAATGGGGAGGACGACGGCACTTTGATTGCCGATCCCCACGTCAAAAACTTCTCTTACACGCTTGTGGGCGGTAAGGTCTATTATCGGCAGAACAGCATCATGACACCCGTGGAGACCTCGGTGACGGGGGAGAACCGCATCAAAGGGATGATTCAGCTTCGGGAAACCACAAGAGGACTGATCGAAGCACAGCTTGAAAACCAAAACGACGGAGACATCAAGATTTTGCAGGAGCGTCTGAATCTCGAATACGATGCCTTTGCCAAGAAGTATGGGCGCATCAACAGCCGTGCCAACTCCGCCGTGTTCAGCGACGATAACTCCTATTTTCTGCTTTGCTCCTTGGAGGTGTTGAACGAAAAGGGCGAGTTTGAACGCAAGGCAGATATGTTCCATAAGCGCACCATCAAACCAAATATCCCCGTTGATCGCGTGGATACGGCGAGCGAAGCATTGGCACTCTCCATTGGGGAGAAAGCCGAGGTGGATATGGAATATATGTCGGGACTGACCGGCAAGAGCGAGGACGAGCTATATGCCGATCTTTCGGGTGTCATCTTTCTCAATCCCCAATACCAAGAGGGCGGCGTGAAAGCCAAGTATCTTATGGCAGACGGATACCTTTCGGGCAACGTGCGCGCCAAATTAGCCGAAGCAAGATTGCTTGTGGAAAAGAACCCCGACCTTTACAGCGTTCACGTAGAATCCTTGGAACGGGTACAGCCCGAGGATCTCAAACCTGCCGAGATCGGTGTGCGCCTCGGCTCCACATGGATTCCACAAGAGGACGTAGAGGCGTTTGTGTACCACCTGATCGGAACTCCCACCTATATGAAGCATTATATCGGAGTCAAGTATATTGCCGCCACCGCACAATGGCACGTGACGGG
>JAZORA010000058.1:0-3686 GCA_045656365.1 Eubacteriales bacterium
TTGGCCTCCGACTTCTGTACGCTGGTCTGCGTATCCAGCGCGCCCGTAGGCTCGTCAGCCAAGAGAATATCGGGATTGTTTACCAGGGCGCGGGCGATTGCCACGCGCTGCATCTGTCCACCCGACATTTGGTTGGGCTTCTTATAGAGCTGATCCCCAAGTCCCACCTGACGAAGTGCCTCGGTGGCTCTTGCGCGGCGCTCCGACTTGGAAACGCCCGAAAGAGTCAGCGCCAGCTCTACGTTGGAAAGCACGCTTTGGTGAGGGATCAGATTATAGCTCTGAAACACGAAGCCGATGGAGTGATTTCTATAAATATCCCAATCGCCGTCCTTAAATTCCCTCGTGGATTTTCCGTTGATGATCAGGTCACCGCTTGTATAACGATCCAAACCGCCGACGATATTGAGCATGGTTGTTTTGCCGCAACCCGACGCACCGAGGATCGACACGAATTCACTCTTGCGGAACTTCAAGCTAACGCCGCCCAGCGCGTGAACCTCTTGGTCGCCCGTTGTGTAGGTTTTTACAATTTGCTTTAATTCGAGCATACACTTCTCCTTATCATTTTACTACAATCATCTATTATCATAGCATGATATTTTTAACAAACCATATCATTTTCCGCAAAATTATGTGAATTATTTCTTCTCTTTGTGATGGTTTTGTGAATGCGCCATCCCGTTCCTTTCATTTGGCAAAAAAATTGTAAAAAAACCAACAAAAAAACTTGCAAAAAAAATCTGTTTATGGTACAATATTGTTATACATGTACTTATAATAAATAATTATACATTTTTTGTTTGGTATTGAATTTTTTTACAGCGCAACTCGCGGAGGATTCTATGGAGCAGATCTACACCATACCCGTCAACGAGGCGTTTGAGGAATCTGCCGCCGACCCGGCGTGCGGTTGTCCCTTTTGCGCCCTTTACAACAAGCTGGAGGACAATGAGCTGGATCTGATCCTCGGCGCTTCCATGATGGAGCCCGACGTTCGCATTCAAACCAACAAGGAGGGCTTTTGCCGCCCCCATTACGACATGATGTTCGTACGGAAAAACCGCCTCGGCATGGCACTGACACTGGAGAGCCACCTTGCCGAATTGGCGGATGACATCAAGAGCGGCGGTTTTCTCGCCCCTCCCGCCCAGAAGGCGATCAAGCGCATTTCCTCCTTAGAGAACAGCTGCTACGTTTGCCGACGGATCGAATTTCATTTTGAGCACATGATCGAAACCGCCGTGCTTCTCTGGGAGCAGGACGAGGAATTTCGTGAAAAGCTGAAGGCACAGCCTTATTTTTGCCTTCCTCACTATCGCCGTTTCCTGAACGAAGCATCCTTATCCCTTTCCAAAAAGAAGCTTGCCGAGTTTGAAAAGGCATGCTCCCCCATCGTGGAGGGATATATGAAAGCCCTCAGCGAGGACGTCAGCTGGTTCTGTAAAAAATTCGACTACCGTTACGATGCCGAGCCCTGGTACAATTCCAAGGACGCCGTAGAGCGCGCTATGCGTTTTTTGCGGAGCGACTTGCACCATCCACCCGAAAAGAAGAAATAATAAAAAAGGAAATCCCCATGATCGATCTTTTGGATTTGCAAAAGCATTTTATTCTGACCCACCTGAAGGAGGGCGATATTGCCGTGGACTTTACCATGGGCAACGGACACGACACCGAGTTTCTATCCAAAACCGTCGGCGAGACGGGTCACGTATTCGCCTTTGACGTGCAGGAAATGGCACTTGCCTCTACCGCCGATCATCTTCGGGCGGCAGGCTGTCCCGATAACTGCACCCTGATCCTCGACTCCCACCACAACGTAAAGAAATACGTGGACGTGCCCTTCAAGGCGGGTATGTTCAATCTGGGCTACCTTCCCGGTAGCGACAAGACCGTAACCACCATGCGAGAGACCACCCTTCCCGCCATCGAGGCGGCAATCGAGCTGATGGATCGGGATGCCGTGCTCTCGGTTGCCGTTTACCCGGGACACGCAGAGGGAGAGGCAGAGGGACGTATGATCTGCGAGTATCTGGCATCTCTTTCGCGCCACAAGGTCTGCGCCACCCGCATCAACATTCTGAACTCTCCCACCTCTCCTTTTTTTATCGTCATTGAAACAAAACCTTGATTTTCAACCCTTCAGAAAGGTTCTAATTCCATGAGCTTGACAAAGAAGAAAAAGAAACCGGACTTTCTCCTCTCGGACGAAGCAGAGGAAGCCCAAGAGCCCGTGGAAGCCCTCTCCCATGAGGAGCTGACCATGCTTCGACGGGAACAGAAGGAAAGCGGTGAGGATCGATCCCAGTTCCCCCCGCACGACACCTCGGATCGGGCGCACGTGTTCCGATTTTTTAAGCGAAACAAAGCGATCGCCGTCTCCGCCGTTATCATTCTGGTAGCACTTCTGGCGGGGATCGCCTTGGGAGTCTTTGCTCTCGTTTCCTATATTCAGTCTCGTCCCAATACCTCGGATTTCTGGCTGATTCTGGGGGATGGCAAGCCCATCACCGTCTCCTATGAGGATTCGGTACGAAACGAAATCCTTTACGTGGATATGAAAAAGATCGCCGAATACACGGGCATGACGGTCAGCGGCTCCAAAACCAAGCTGCAATTTACCGTGGATCGGCAAAACTATTTCCGTGTGGAAAACGGAAGCTCCATCGTAACAATCAACGGAGATCGGGTTGAAATGGAGGTCAAAAAATACGGAGAAAAAAAGCGCGTCCCCGCCAAGGTCATCATGACCGAGGACGCTTGCTATGTCCCCTATGAATTTCTCTCTCGGGTCATCTCGGAGGGAATCGTCTTCCGCCTCGACACCGAGAACAACATCATCACCGTCAAGCGCCGCTACAATATCTACGGCGGAGATCTTGACACCAAAACCGAAATGGCAATTCTCTTTTCCTCGGATGGACTGGATATCCTGCCTGAGGAAAAGGTCCCACTTACTTATGATTATACCTATACCATTGACGTAGAGACATATCTGGATAGCATCACCGCCGAGTATCTTCTCCTTGCCAACAAAACCTCTCCCCTCAGCAAGGATTACGCCCCCCCCGTGATCCCGCTGACCTGTCCTACCGACGGAGAGGGACAGCAATTGCAGATCGATGCGGCAAACGCGCTTTACGCCATGATGCTGGAAATGCAGGCGGCAGGCGTTACCGACGTATTCGTCACCAGCTCCTACCGTCCCTATTCTTATCAGGAAAACCTTTACAACCGCTACGTGAAAAAACACATGCTCAACGACGGAATGTCTCTTGCCGAGGCAGAGGCTGCCGCCTCGAAATATTCCGCACGCCCCGGAGAGAGTGAGCACCAGACGGGACTTTGTCTGGACTTTTCCACCCAATCCATCGGCGGCGCCGTTTCCGAGGCGTTTGAGGGAACCGAAGCCTTTACCTGGCTCTCGGAAAACGCCTACAAGTACGGCTTTATCCTCCGTTACCCCAAGGATAAGGTAGACCTGACCCAATACGACTATGAGCCGTGGCACTACCGTTTTGTGGGCCGTCAGGCGGCAACTGAGATTTACTTTGGCGGAATGTGTCTTGAGGAATATCTCGGCGAATCCTAAGAATATATTTTCGTAAGAAACGAAGGGCTCCATCCCTTCAAGAAGGAGTAACCATGACCACCGTAAAAACGCGGGAGCTATACGATCTTTC
>JAZORA010000059.1:0-4533 GCA_045656365.1 Eubacteriales bacterium
ATAATTTTTAGGAGGTCAGTTATGGCACTGGTACCAACAGTAATTGAACAGACTAACAGAGGTGAGAGAGCTTATGATATTTATTCAAGGCTTCTCAATGACAGAATTGTATTTCTCGCAGATGAGGTGAATGATACAACCGCTTCCCTTGTTGTTGCTCAGCTTCTTTTCCTTGAAGCTCAGGATCCCGATAAGGATATTTGCTTTTACATCAATAGCCCCGGCGGTTCAGTAACCGCCGGAATGGCTATTTATGATACCATGAACTATATTAAGTGCGACGTATCGACCATTTGTATCGGTATGGCAGCCAGCATGGGTGCTTTCCTGCTTTCCGCCGGAACGAAGGGAAAGCGAATTGCGCTTCCTAACAGCGAAATTATGATCCATCAGCCTTTGGGCGGTGCTAAGGGTCAGGCAACCGATATTAAAATTCAAGCCGATCTGATTCTGAGAACCAGAGACAATTTGAATCGAATCCTTGCCGAGAACACAGGCCGTCCTATTGAGGAAATCGCAAGAGACACCGAGCGTGATAACTTTATGACCGCAGAGCAGGCTCTTGAGTATGGTCTGATTGATAAAATCTTTGCTAAGAGAGCGTAAGATTGTTGTTTGAAAGGATAATCCATGGCATCAAATAATAACAATTCCAATCAAAACAATCCCGTACGATTTTGCTCCTTCTGCGGTAGAAAGGAAAATCAGGTTAATTTTCTGATTCCCTCCCCCATGGGTGCATATATTTGCGATTTTTGCGTAGACGCTTGTCAGCAATTGATTTTTGAAAATACGGTTGCGGCACAAGCTGATGGGATTGATGATTTAACCTTTGAAACTCTGCCGAAGCCAATGCAGATCAAGCAAATTCTTGATGAGTATGTCATCGGTCAGGATGAAGCAAAGGTTGCACTTTCCGTGGCGGTTTACAACCATTATAAGAGAATTTTGTATAAGGACGCACAGGAAACGGAGCGGTATACCGATGACGAAAATCCTTTGCCTGAGGTTACGCTTCAAAAGAGCAACGTATTGCTGATTGGTCCTACCGGTGTTGGCAAGACCTATTTGGCACAAACCTTGGCAAAATCTCTGAAGGTTCCCTTTGCGATTGCCGATGCCACCACTTTGACAGAAGCCGGCTATGTGGGCGAGGATGTAGAAAATATTCTGCTTCGTCTGATTCAGGCTGCTGATTATGATATCGAATTGGCGGAAAAAGGAATCATTTATATTGATGAAATTGATAAAATCGCAAGAAAAAGCGAAAATCGATCGATCACCCGTGATGTTTCGGGCGAGGGCGTACAGCAAGCCCTTTTGAAGATTCTGGAGGGTACGGTTGCAAACGTTCCGCCTCAGGGTGGAAGAAAGCATCCCAATCAGGAATTTATCCAAATCAATACCGAGAATATTCTCTTTATCTGCGGTGGCGCTTTTGACGGTCTCGAAAAGATCATTGAGAAGCGTCAAGGAAATCAAACCATCGGATTTTCCAGCGAGATCAAAAAGAAGTCTGAGCGTAAAAGTGTTGGCATCTTTAAGGATGTAATTCCACACGATATCGTAAAGTTCGGTTTGATTCCCGAATTGGTGGGAAGAATTCCCGTAACGGTTACACTGAACGATTTGGACAAGGAGGCTCTGGTCAGAATTTTGAGTGAGCCGAAGAACTCCCTCATTAAGCAATACAAGAAGCTGTTCGAAATGGATGGTGTAGAGCTTAACTTTGATCAAACCGCATTGGAAGCGGTTGCCGCTCAGGCAATCGAAAGAAATACCGGTGCGCGCGGACTCCGTTCCATCATGGAAAACATGATGATGCCCATCATGTATGATATTCCCTCCAGACAGGATGTCGCAGAGGTGGTTATCAACGAAGGATGTGTTCGCGGACATTCCCTTCCCGAATACGTTACAAAAGAAATTATTAAGCTTGAGGATTCTACTGTAATCAGTGGTGAGTTATCCTCATAAAAAAACGGAGCGCACATTTTGTGCGCTCCATTTTTTATTAATAAAAGGTTGCGACCTCTTGCTTGGGCGGTGTGGCAAACTCGGTTGCATCAACGTACAGGACGGGACCCGGCTGACGGTACAAAGGATTTTTTTCAATCTTGATTTTTCCCTTTACCGTAATCCAATCCTTCGTTTTAAGATTGGGCTTAGACTTGAATACGCAAACAAGACCGCTATACTGAATATCGTCCACGCAACAGGTCATTACGTGGCGACCGAGAATTACGGAATTCGGGGGCAAACGGGGATCAAGGGCAGCCATCCCCTTGAATTTAACCGTTTTATCCTGATAAGTCGGTAACTCCTCGGACATATCCCGATACCAAAGCGCATAATCCTCATCCTGAATTTCAACAACCGATGCATCCTTATCAAAAGGCAACGGATCTTCGATTTCGTCGTATTCCACATGACCATCGGGATAATCGTAAACAATTGCCGTCCGACGGGAAATTCCGCGTACGATCTTATGAATCTCGTCCTTATTAATTTGGGCGGTCGTTCGATTCAGAACGATCATTTCTGCATCGCGAAGCTTGTCCACGGTCAACTGACGCATATTATTGTTATAGTTGATAAACGTGTTGGCATCTGCAAACATCATATTCTGGTAGATCGACCAGTTCTGCGGCATGCTTTCGTACAAGCGTTGCAAAAGCCACATTCCGTTATACTCAATAATAATGCGATCGATTTTATGGGCACGAGTCAGGCTTTCGAGATTTTCACGTGTGATCCAATCCTCGGATTCTACAACGTGAATTTTTACGTTTTGTCCCCAGAACTGAGTGGAATCCAGCTCCTCAATTCCTTCCTCGCACATCAGAACCAATGTTTTTTCGCCGCTATTGAAGTTTTGATCGTTAAGGGATTCTTGAATGATCGAGGTTTTTCCTCCCTCCAGAAAGCCTGTAAACAGGTATACGGGCAATCTCATGGCTTACTCCTTTTCCTCAAAGAGATGCTTCAGTGAATCCTCGCAAATCTTAGAACCAATCACGCAGAGCTTTCCAATAGGGGCAGAGCTACCGATTCGTACGTTGATTTCGTCGGGAATGTAATCAAAATGAATCCACTCCCCATTCTCACCTTGAACAATTCCCTTCGCGCGCAGGATCACGCCAAAGGTATGCTCATCGCTCAGATGAGACAGAATGTGGCGAATCTCCTCCGGCGTATATTTTTTCAGTGTCTCAAATCCCCAACTGGTAAACACATCATCTGCATGGTGGTGTCCGTGATGATGATGCTCATGTTCCTCATGATCGTGGTGACACTCATGGTGGTGATGATGCTCATGCTCCTCATGATCATGGTGGCACTCATGGTGGTGATGATGCTCATGCTCCTCATGATCATGGTGGCATTCATGGTGGTGATGATGCTCATGCTCCTCATGAGCGTGGTGGCACTCATAGTGGTGATGATGCTCTCCACACATCGGACAGGCATCCTGCTCGTGTGCGTGCTTTAATTCTTCCTCTAAAGTGTTTTTATTTGCCATGGCATCCAATAAGGTTTGGATATCCAAAAGGCTCGCGGGGGTCGTAATAATCGTAGCGTGAGGATTCTGTTCCCTGACCAAACGAAGAGATTCCTCCAACCGATGCTCGGTGGTCTTGTCGGTATGGCTAAACAAGACACAGCCGGCATGTACGATTTGATCGTTAAAGAACTCTCCGAAATTTTTCATATACATTTTGCACTTGTTGACATCGACCACAACGGTTGCCGCATTGATTTCGGCATCCTTAAGCTCTGCCTCCAAAACTGCATTTTTTACGTCACTAAGCTTACCAACTCCCGAAGGCTCGATCAGGATGCGGTCAGGATGATACTCGTCAACAACCTGACGAAGTGCTTTGCTGAAATCCCCCACCAAGGAGCAGCAAATACACCCCGAATTCATTTCGGCAATCTGAACGCCTGTATCCTGCAGAAAGCCACCGTCAATGCCGATCTCACCAAACTCATTTTCGATCAGAACGATCTTTTCATTCGGATACGCCTCATGAATCAGACGATTAATCAGAGTGGTTTTCCCCGCGCCGAGAAATCCCGATATAATATCAATTTTTGTCATAGTTTACCTCGTTTTTTATTTCAATATAATAATCCGATTTAAACAGAGGTTGCGTATGATACGCAACCTCTGAATACGAATAGTATTATACACCTTTCACTCAGGAAAATCAAGTATTATTAAAAATATTTTACCTATTATTGAAAATTTAACATTTCAATGGTTGATATTCCACATAGAAAATGATATACTTATTTAGGAACAAACAAATTACAAAATCGGGAGCTTGTAGCATACGGTTCTCACCTTCTCGGTTAAATATTTCTTGAAATTCGTAGGAGGCTTCGATGAATATAAACGATAGATTGGACTCAAGCAATGAGCAGCTGAACGTATTTGATCAGCTCGATACCATCAATGAGCAAGTAAATATCGATGAACCTGAAAAAGAACCAACCAAAGTCGGAGGCCAAGCGGTCTTAGGAAGACAA
>JAZORA010000060.1:0-2750 GCA_045656365.1 Eubacteriales bacterium
CTTGAAAGCTATCCGCGTATTAAGGTTGACGTCCATAATCCCGACGTTATAGTTAAGGTGGAGATAAGAGAGTTCGGAGCATACGTTTCCGCGGGGCAGTTCAAGGGAGCGGGCGGTATGCCCGTGGGAAGCAACGGAAAGGGGCTTCTGCTCCTGTCGGGCGGCATTGACTCTCCCGTGGCGGGCTATATGATGGCAAAGCGTGGCGTACGTCTTGACGCCATCCACTTTGAATCCTTCCCCTATACCAGCGAGCGCGCTCGGGAAAAGGTTTTGGAGCTGGCGTCGATCGTTGCCGAGTATTCGGGTGATATTTTCGTACACGTGGTCTCTCTGACCCACGTTCAGGAGGAGCTGGTTCGCGCCTGCGAGGAGGATTACTTTACCCTCCTTCTTCGCCGCTACATGATGACCATCGCCGAGCGCGTGGCAAAGGAAAAGGGCTGCGCGGCGCTGATCACGGGTGAGAGCCTCGGTCAGGTAGCGTCGCAAACCATTCAGGCAATCGGCGTGACCGATGCCGCGGTGAACATCCCCGTGTTCCGTCCCTGCATCGGTATGGATAAAGAGGAGATCGTCACCATCTCCCGTAAGATCGGCACCTTTGAAACCTCGATTCAGCCCTACGAGGACTGCTGTACCGTCTTTACCCCCAAGCACCCCCGCACCAAGCCAGAGCTTGAAAAGGTTCTTGCCCAGGAGAACAAGCTGGACTTCTCCGCCCTCGTGGAGGAAGCGTTGGGTACCCTTTACACCGTACACATCCGCGCGGAATATTGAGAATAAAAAAACTGCTTCATCTCTCGATGAAGCAGTTTTTTTATTATTCCTCTTTGTTCTTTCCGAACTTCTCCCGATAGAAGGGGGAGAAGAAGAAGCCGACGAGCATGATCGCCGCGAAGAGAATCAAATAGAAGATGACCGGGCAAGAGAACTCACCCTTTTCCTGTGCCGCCTTCAGGGGCGTAATGCCGTGGGCGTAAACCGCGGCAAAGACCATAAAGCCGCATGCCAAGATCGAAATGGCGGGGAGCACGAATCTCTTGAACACAGACAGCTCCTTTTCCTTCTTCATCCACATGATAAACATGGGAATATAGAGGGCGTAGATGGTTACGATGGGAAGCTCGGAGGAGTCGAAATTAAAGAGTCCAAACCAGCCGCCATCCGAGGAAAGGTTGGCACCGTAGAAATAAAGCAGCCATGCGCCGCACACGAACAAGCCCCAAATGGAGGAGTTGGTGGGCATATTGCTTGCCTTGTCGACCTGTCCGAAGGTCTCGGGACGAGGACCCTCGCGGCGGGCGGCAATGGCGTACATGCCGCGCGTGGTAGCCAGCATCAGACCGTTCAGCGTGCCCAGACAGGAAACGACAATACAGATATTCAATAAGATTCCGCCCACCGTTCCGAACACGTTGGAGAACGCGACGGGTGCGCCCTTGTCGGGATTGATCATCACCTCAGTCGACGCACCGCCACCCACGCCAATGTAGTAGAACACGTACGCGGCAGCAACGATCAGCGAGCCGATGACCAGCGCCAAGGGAAGATTTTTCTTGGGGTTCTTGATCTCGGCGTTGATGGAGGTAGCTACGATCCATCCCTCGTACGCGAATACGGTTGCGACGACAGCGGCAAACAGGCCCGCCGCCGTACCGCCCTGGGGAATGATGGAGATCGTTGCCAGATTTTCGGTCAGCGTGCCGTTAGCAAAGCCAACAATCGTTCCTCCGACTGCCATCAGAACAATGGGAATCAGCTTGATGACGGTGGCGCTTACCTGGAATTTGCCGGCAAGCTTGGGAGACAGGGCGTTGAGGGTATAGGACATGATCAGGAAAAAGCCTGCCAGAATCATGACCTCTGCGCTGACCAGCGACCAGCCGAAGATGACACCAAAGTATCTTGCCGATACCCAAGCGAGCACGCCGGTCATTGCGGGATAATAAATGTTGACGAGAAACCACGCCAGATAGTACGCATAGTTCTTGCCACAGGTTGCCTCGGCGTAGTCCACCACGCCGTTAACCTTCTCGTGCTTGGTTGCCATGACGGCGAACTGAGCCGAGCAAACGACCATTAAAAGGCCCGTAATCACCCACGCCAAAATACCAAGCGGCATATTACCGCCCGTTGCCACGAGGACGTTTTGCGCCTTAAAGAAGACACCCGAGCCAATGACGGTACCGACCACCATACAAATGGCGGTGATCAAACCGTATTTTCTTTTCAACTGTTCCATCGTTTTTGTTCCTTTTCAAAAAGTATTATAAAGTAAGGAAGAAATCACTAAGTTTATTGTACCATAAAAAATGAGTTTGTCAAGAAATTTCTATCCCACGCAAAAAATCCGAAAAAAGAAAAATTTTTTTAATTTTTTTCAAAAAAGGTATTGCATTTTGAAAAAAAGTGTGATATAATAACAAAGCTGTCAAAGAGACGGCCCGTTGGTCAAGCGGTCAAGACGCTAGCCTCTCACGCTGGAAACATGGGTTCGATTCCCGTACGGGTCACCAAAAAAGCACATACCCAACAGGGTATGTGCTTTTTTGTTGCGCCGTGTCGTTCATCGACACGGCGCATGTCACATGCGCTGGGTTCGTAACATTGACGCGCCGCTTCCGTGTCGGAAGCCTTGTAGGGCGCGGCAAATTCCCGTACGGGTCTGCGCCGTGTCGTTCATCGACACGGCGCATGTCACATGCGCTGGGTTCGTAACATTGACGCGCCCCTTCCGCGTCGGAAGC
>JAZORA010000061.1:0-3057 GCA_045656365.1 Eubacteriales bacterium
CCCTTGAAAAAGCTTCGGGTACCTGTTCATGAATTCGCTATGATGATGACGATCGCGCTTCGGTTTATCCCTTTGTTGATGGAGGAAACCGATAAGATCATGACGGCGCAAAAGGCAAGAGGCGCGGATTTTTCCACGGGCAGTCTGCTTAGTCGGGCAAAGGCGCTGATTCCCGTTCTGATTCCCTTGTTCGTTTCGGCGTTTAATCGCGCTGGGGATCTGGCGATCGCCATGGAATGTCGTTGCTATCACGGCGGTGAGGGACGGACGAGAATGAACGTGCGTCGCATCCGCTTTGTGGATTTTATTCCGCTTGTGATGATTCTGATTTTTGGCGCGTCGCTCGTCGTGTTGAATCTTTTGAAGCTCGGCTATTCTATGCCGTAAGAGGTCGCTATGAAGATTTTATTGCAGGTTTCGTTTTTGGGAACTGCCTATTGCGGGTATCAGATCCAACCCAACGGCGTGACCGTTCAGCAGAAATTAAACGAAGCAACGAAGGCACTGTTCGGTTACGATTGCGATATCGTTGGGTGTAGCCGAACCGATAGTGGCGTTCATGCCGAGCAGTTCTGTGTGTGCGTGACCGAGAAAGGGAAAAGCTACCTGAATACCGCCATCCCTACAAACAAGATTCCGCAAGCCATTGCGCGCTTTCTGCCCGACGATATTTCGGTGCTTTCTGCCGAAGAGGTTTCGGAGGATTTTCATCCCCGCTATGACGTTCGGTATAAAGAATACGTGTATCGGATATGGAATCGCTCACAGAGGAATCCCTTTTTGTGTGATCGCACGTGGCACTATCCCAAGGAATTGACCGATGAGGACGTGGCGCGCATGAATCGGGCGGCACAGTATTTGAAGGGATGTCATGATTTCTCTTCGTATATGGCGGCGGATTCTAAAATCACCGATGCCGTACGGACGATTTTTGATGCGGAGGTTACGAAGTGCGACGGCTTGATTGAGTTTCGCGTTTCTGCCGATGGATTTCTTTATCACATGGTAAGGATCCTGATGGGAACCCTGATTGCCGTTGCTGAGGGGAAGATCGAGCCGGAGGAAATCTCCCACATTACCGATTCGAGAGATCGTACGAGAGCGGGCATTACCGCGCCGGCGGAGGGGCTGTTTTTAAAACGAGTCGTATATTGAACGAGCGTTAGGATAAAAAAATAAAAAAGATTGAGAGAAAGGAGACGTGCTGATGAAGAAGCCTTTTGAGAAGCAGAACGGGGAACAGGACAAAGAGTCCCCCAAAAAACGAATCGCTACCTATGCCGAAAAGGTGAAAAGCTACTTCAGCACGGAGCCGCAAAAGGAAAAGGTTCTGCGGCATGAGGATTTCAGCGCGGCGGGCGATGTTTATTACGCCCATGTATCCGCAAGCTATAAGATCATCCAGCGAGCGCTGGTGGTGATCTTGGTGGTTTTCATTCTTTTCTCGGTGCTGATCAATCGAAACGAAATTACATACGCTAATTTCTTCTATTTGATCAAGGATTTCTCCAGCGCTGCCGGAAACGAGCAGAACAATTATGAAACACTCTCCTATGAATCGGATTCCCGGCAAAAATTTGCGCTATATCGCGGAGGATTGGTTACGGTCAGCCCCTCAAGGATCTCGGCGTTTACCGCCACGGGGCGTCGCACACTGAACGAGACCTCTTCCTTCTCATCGCCTTTCGTGGTGAGCTCCGGAAAGTATATGCTGGTTTACGATACCTCGGGCAAGACATTTTCCATCTACAATTCATTCGCTCGTGTTTATAGTGAGAATTTGAATTATCCCGTGACCGACGCTTGCTTCTCTGAGGATGGATCCTTTGTGATCGTTACCCGATCTGCCGATAGCCGATCGGTGGTAATGGTTTACAATAAGAGCTTTAAAAAGCTTTCGGAGCTGAGGGCGGATTATTACGTGTTTGACGTGCAGATGAATCAGTCGAGAAACACCCTGGCTCTTCTTTCCTACGATATAGGGGACGGAACGGGTAGGACGACACTTTCAGTTCGTGATCTTTCCACGTTGGAGGAATCGGAGAGAATCGAGATGGACGGGGAATTTCCCTTGGCATGTGGTTTTTTGGAGAAAAACACCTTCGCGCTCCTGACCGATCGGAATCTTCGGATTTTGAACAGCGCTTGGGAGGATACCGAGCGAATCGAGGATGAATTTGAAGGAAATATTGTCGGTTTTTCGTTGGATTCGAATGGCGTGGCGGTTTCCGTAACTAATTCTTCTAAAAATCGCGTAATTGCATTTGACAAAAACGGAAACCTGTTATATAATGATTTTGTTCCGTTTAACGTGTCGGATATTGCCATTTTGGGAGAGCATCTGTATTTACAGACCGAGCAGGGAGTGACCCGATTCCGTTGCGCGGATGAATCCTATGAAACCTTGAGAGCAGGACAGGGAAAGATGTTGATTTATAATGAAAATACGGTCATGGTTTGCGGCGAGTCCAAGGCGCAATATCTGATCTTTCGGGATTGATCCCTGATTGTTCTTCGTATATTTCGATGATTTTTAACCAAAGTATTAAATAGATTATAATAAGTGAGGAAAGAGTTCCAATGAAACTGAAGAATATTCCGAATATACTTTCAATCATAAGAATTTGTCTGGTATTTGTTTTTGTGGCGGTATTCTTTATGGGCAAAACCTATACCGCGTTGTTCGTATTCCTGTTGGCAGGCGCGACGGACGTGGTGGACGGTTATCTTGCCAGAAGAAACAATTGGGTCACGGATCTTGGAAAAATTCTCGACCCCTTTGCGGATAAGCTGATGCAATGTACCGTTCTTGTTTGTCTTTGTATCAAGCGCTTTATCCCTCTTTGGTTTGTGATTCCATTTATCGCAAAGGAGCTCTTTTTGCTGATCATCAGTCTGGTTGTGATTAAGCGACGCAGTGTGGTTGTGGTCAGTAAGTGGTATGGAAAGCTGACAGTCTGTCTCTTCTATCTGACGATCGTTGCTTCGATCGTGTTCCGCGATTTCTTGGCAGCACATACGCTTCTCAGCATCCTGATCTTCTTGCCCACGGTTGGT
>JAZORA010000062.1:0-4114 GCA_045656365.1 Eubacteriales bacterium
CATTGCCATGTTTTCAACGGCGCTCGCTCCGTTTATCAGCGATTTTCTGTTTTTCTATCCGCCCGGAAGCTCGTTGAAAATCGGCGGATTCAGTGTTCTCGGCATGGTTCTGTCCATTGTCTTTGGCGTTCTGGCGGGATTCCTTGTGCCCGCGCTGCTTCCCGGTACGACGGCAATGCACCGCGGCTACAATATGTATAAGGCGGGACTTGCCATCGGTATTCTTGGCATTTTCGTTTATTGCTTCCTCTATAAAACCTTTGGCGTGGCTCCCCATGATGCGGCGTACGTGGTCAACCTGGATTACGAGCTGTTTGGAGGCGTTTACTATTGGTTTATGAACGGCTTCTTCGCTCTGATCTTTCTTTTGGCACTGATCCTCGGATTCTTCCGAAACGGCAGGAGCTTTCGGAACTACCGAGAGCTGACCTCCTGCGCGGGCTACGGCTTGGATTTTGCCGATAAATTCGGCATGCCCCTTTGTCTGATCAATTTCGGCGTTTACGGATTTTGCATTCTCGCCTATCTGAACGTCATCTTCTGGCTTCCCACGGTCTTTCCGTTTTTGCCCGAGGGCGTTGCCTTTACCGGTCCGACCGCCGGGGTCATTTTTGCGGCGCTTACCTTTTCGGCAGACGGACAGCACCCGAAAAACGTTGCGCCCATCGCTCTTGGGTATACGGTTCTTTTCGCGCTGGTTTGTGGGATCTGTCTCCTTACGGGCTCCCTGGTCCCCTGGACGCTTTCCACCCAGGCGTACATCAACGGACTTGCTTTTGCCACGGGTCTTTGCCCCATCTCGGGAAGCTACGGCTTCAAATACGGAGTGATCGCGGGTCTGGTCAGCGCCATTATTTGCACCTCTACGTCGGCAATGCACGGCGGCTTCGTTCTCTATAACGGCGGCTTCAACGCGGGGCTTACCGCCATCATTCTCATTCCCATTCTTGATTTTTACAAGATCGAGCCCAAGAACAAGGACACCGACGAGATCGTTCCCATCAAGGGCTATGAAAAGGATTGGATCATGAAGCTGGTTGATTGGTTCGAGCGCCGCAAGCTGGAAAAGAAGCGGTGAGATTTATAGATTACGAATGTAAAACGGACCGTTTTGAAAAATACGGCATGCCTCGAAGGAGGTATGCCGTATTTTGTAATTTGTAAAACGAAAACCACGCGATCGTCGCGTGGTTCAAAAAAGGCTCTGCCGATGAACGGAAAGCAAATAAAAACCGATGAAGAAAGTGTTGCACTTGGCTTGACAATCTGACGAGGCTTTTTATATCTCCCATAAGGTATTCTCATAGGATTTTGATATGCAAATGTCAAAAGTGCCTTTGCGTTACTTTTGACAAAATATTGTTGTCTTTAATTCAATCCGTGCTTGTCAAGAAAATTGACAGGTGAATTAACGGATAAAGGAAAGGCTCCCTCCGGGAGGGAGCTCCCGACGGAGTCGGGTGAGGGAGAGCGCGTTGCGATAATATTTGCACGGTCCAAAGTCACGCGGGCTCCTTTCGTCAGCCTTCATACTTCGCTTCGCTACGTGGCAAGTTTGCTTCGCAAACATTGCGGCTGCACCTTCCTTCCGGAGGAAGGCTTTTTGTCTCCCGCGCGTTGTCTTTCGGTAAATCAAAGCTTGTCAAGGAAAAAGGACGAGGAGCTTTCACGGCTCTTCGTCCTTTTCTGTGGCACGGGATTATGGTAGCTCGGGTGCCTCAAAAAGTGCTTCCATGGACACGCCGAGGATTTTGGAGATCGCAAACACCTCCCGATCGCTTGCGCTTCTTACCTGTCCCTCCAGCTTTGAGTAGCTTGTCGGGTTGATGTCACAGCCCATTACCTGCATTTTGGCGATAAAATCCTTTTGCTTGATCCCCTGCTTCTTTCTCAGAAGCTCCACGTTCTTGCCGATCATGTTGGCGTTCCCGTAATCTTGCTTTCGAATTTTCATGAAATTTGTCCCTTTTTGTAAGTTTTTCTTCTTTTTTAGAATTATATCTTGAAAAAGCATTGACAAAATTCCAAAACAGAATTATAATATAAATAATTCCAAATTGGAATAATTATACAACAATTAAAAAGGAGAATGACCATGAAGTATTGCTCAAAATGCGGAAAAGAAATTATGGAGGAGGCGGTGATCTGTCCCGCCTGCGGTTGCGCGGTTGCGCCGATCAACGCCAACGGAGAAGAGGATGCCCCCAATATGGGATTTGCCGTGTTAGGATTTTTTATTCCCTTGGTGGGATTGATTTTGTATTTGGTGAACAAGGACAAGACCCCCAAAAAGGCAAAGTCGGCCGGTAAGGGTGCGCTCATCGGCTTTTGCGTGGGTCTGGTGCTTTCGATTCTTTACGGTATTCTGCTCGGCTCGATCCTCGGTTCCATGATGTTTTGACGCTCTCTATCATACATTTGAATTTCGGCTGTAAAAAAATGTATATCGGGTATTGAAAAGGAATACCTTATATGGTATAATGATTGAGGGAGTCCTTCGGATTCTCTGATTGTCCTAAGCGAGAAAAGGAGACCGTCATGAAAAAAATTCTTTCTATGGTATTGGTTATTATCATGCTCAGCCTGTCGCTTTTGTTGAACGCGTGTGATAGCGACAAACCCGACCGGGGCGCGAATGAAAACCAAACAACCGATACCGGCACCGAAACCGAAACCGAAACCGATACCGAGACCGAGTCGGAGTCCGAAACCGAATCGGGTCCGTCTTCACCTGTGCCGTCGGGACCGATTGCCGTAACCGACGTCAACGGAATGAATGGCAGACAGCTTATTGAGAGGTTTGTGGAGGAGTTTTCCGCCACCGAGCTCTACGACATGTCGGTGACCACGAAATCCAAGGAGGATGGTGTGACTACCACCTTGCGCGTGGATATGAAGATCAACGAAACCGCGGTATACGTATACACGCTTAATGGCGACGCATACATCAAGGTATGGTGTGTCGATGATACAATGTACGTAGACATGTTGGGTGAAAAATACAAGACGACCGGCCAGGATGTGGATGATATTTTTGGTGAGGGGATGATGAGCGATCTGTTTGGGGACGTACTCTCCGATCTTCCCGAGTCATACCTTGAGAAGGCAAAGAATGCGCAGATCTATTCCCAAAACTCCTTGTATTACTTCACGGTTACGGTGACCGCCTCCGAGGCGATGGAGATGGGCGAGGGAGAAGAGGGTTATACGGAAACCATTTACGTGGATTCCACGGGAACCCTTAAAAAGATTGTCGATAAGCAGGGGACGGATGAGACGATTCTGACCCTGAACAGCTACGGAAAGCCCGTCGTGATCACGGCGCCTGACGATGCGGAGAGCTATATCGAGATTCTCGGAGTAGGCCCCGGAGATCAGGATCCCCAGATCTACGCCGTATATCAGACGCTTTGCGAGAAGCTGGAGGCTGCGACGGTCTATACGATGGAGTGTCTGCTTGATGACGAGCCCTATCTGCGCTATGCTACCGACGGATCGGGAGAATATATCGGATGCTATGACGAGGATCACTTCTACGAAATGTGGTTTGTGGGCAATACGGGATACGTTAGTCTCGACGGTGAGGGCGCGGAGGTGACCGATGCTACGGAGGACATATCCTCTGCCATGCTATTGGCAAGGACTCTGCTATCCATGGTAGCCGATCCGGTCTCGGGAACCGATATGACGTATCTCACCCTGACGCAAGGAGAAGGAACGGATCAGATCCTCACCTTCGAAATAGAGTATATGGAGGGTGTGTCAGATCTTTATACGATCACGTACGATCAGCAAATGACAACGATCGCCATCAAAATCACCTCGTCCTATGACGGAGATGCAGAAACGTCAGAGTATCGCTTCGGGTATGTCAATGATCCGGATTTTCGCGTGGAAGCCCCGCTGTAATTGAGCTGTAATTGAATTGTTTCGTAAGAAGCGCCACCGATCAATCGGTGGCGCTTTGCCTTGTAAGACGAAAACCACGCGATAATCGCGTGGTTCAAAAAAGGCTTTACCGATAAGCAAAAAGCCAATAAGGGGATAGCGAAGAATGTTTATGTGTCACAGGCTCCCTCCGAGAGGGAGCTGTCGAGCGTATGCGAGACTGAGG
>JAZORA010000063.1:0-7547 GCA_045656365.1 Eubacteriales bacterium
CCGACTTGGCGCGCTCCTCCTCTTCTTCTCTCTGATCAAAAAAATTTGTTCTCTTTTCTGTTCCTCGTAACGCTTTAATTTTGAGGTAGCCTATGACTCTTTCGATCGTCCATCAAGACCCCCATATCATCGTTTGTGAAAAGCCCGCAGGCGTCCTCTCCGAGGGAGAGGGCGATCGGGCGCTTCCGACACTCCTCGCCGAGCTTCTCCGTGCCAAGGGAGAGCGGGAGGAAATCTTTCCCGTCCACCGTCTGGATCGGGAAACCACGGGATTGATGGTTTACGCCCGAACCCGTGAGGCGGCGGCTTCCCTTTCACGCGCCATCACGGAATCTCGCTTTCAAAAGGAATATCTTACGCTGGTTTGCGGCACGCCAGAAAAGGATCAGGACACCCTCCGTGATCTGCTGTTTTTCGATCGCGCACGGGGAAAAACCTTTGTGGTGGATCGGGTACGTAAGGGCGTGAAGGACGCGTCCCTTGACTATACCGTAATCGAACGCCGTGAAAAGCACACCCTGCTTCGCGTTCGCCTACATACGGGGCGGACTCACCAGATCCGCGCCCAATTTGCCTCCCGTGGCATGCCCGTTCGGGGCGATCGACGTTACGGCGCACCCGCCGAGGGATTTCCTCTTTCTCTCCATTCCTGCTATCTTTCCTTTCCCCATCCCAAAACGGGAGAAATTTTAGAGTTTGTAAGGGACGCCCATACTTTCTTTGAAAAGAAAGTAGGCAAAGAAACTTTCAACTAAGAGGTTTGAGAGTTGCCACGTTGTCCGCACAAACCCAGCTTAAAAGTTTTTGCGCCGCTTTTCTCGAAAAGCGACTGCGGGGCGCGGGGGCGCATAGCCCACGCATAGCGTTCAAAAGCGCCACGAAGGGGTGAATTTCAGCGAAGCTGAAAGAGGGGAAACACACAAGTGGGGGTTTCCCCTTACTTTCTTTTGAAAAAGAAAGTAAGCAAAGAAAACTTCCAAGCATGGGTTTCTACGTTGCAATTTCGTTATTTCAGATTTTAAAAAGAAAGGTAACAAAGAAAGTTCCGACTATTTGATTTGAGAGTTGTTATTTTGTTTGTGCAGATTTTGAAAGACGGTTTTTTGCATTCTTTGCTATTCGGCAAAGAACGCTCGCAAGAAAGCGAAGCCGGGACTCCGCCCCGGCGCCCCTCTCTATCCCGTCGGCTTAAAGATAGCCGACGGGGTTCTTTCTTTATCTAAAAAATAACGCCGAAGGGACAAAATCCGTCCCTTCGGCTGTTTGTATTTTGGGGAATCCCCATGGTTTTTGCAACAAATATGGCGAGACAAAACATCATTTTTGTTTTGCTTTCTTTTGGTTACTTTCTTTTCAAAATTTTGAAAAACCATATGGCAACTCTCAAACCAAATAGCCCGAAGTTTCTTTGCCTACTTTCTTTTCAAAGAAAGTAGGCGCGTCATCTTATTTTAACTTTCCGCGGGAGAAGAGGGCGGCGAGGAAGCCAAAGCAGAGGGCGGCAGCAGTTCCCGTAGCGGCGGCGCAGAGCGGTCCGCTGAGGACACCGAGAAGACCCTTTTCGTCCACGGCGGTACGAACGCCCTTGGCGATCAGGTAACCAAAGCCCGTAAGGGGAGTGGTGGCACCCGCCCCCGCAAGCTCCACCAAGGGGGCATAGACCCCCACCGCGCCAAGAAGCACGCCCGCTACCACGTAGCCCACCAAAATTCGGGCGGGCGTTAAGGCGGTTTTGTCCAATAGGATCTGGGCAATCACACACAATACGCCGCCCACCAAAAACGCCCACAGATAATTCATTACGCCGTCCATATTCAATCCCGACCTCTCTTTGCGTATTTTTCATGACAGATCTGCAAAAGATGAGCAACAGCGGGGATCGATTCCCCCTGCTGAATGCTGGCGGGGCTCATCATGGCGCCCGTTCCCATAAACAAAATGCGCCTCAGATCTCCCCTTGCCAGCCGAGGGAAAAGATGCGACGCCAAAACGACCGCCGAGCAGCCGCACCCCGATCCGCCCGCGTGCATATCCTGTTTTTTTCGGTCGTAGATCATCATACCGCAGTCGTTATAGCGCGCACGGATATCGAGCCCCTCCGCTAAAAGCAGCTCGCATAGGATCGATCCGCCCTCAAAGCCCAGATCTCCCGTTACGATCAGATCAAACTCCTCGGGACGGTAATCGGAATAGCGAAAATACCGCAAAAGAGTATCAGCGGCGGCAGGCGCCATCGCCGCCCCCATGTTGGAGGCATCGTTGATCCCCTTTTCCACCACGATTCCGGGCAGAGCCTCGGTCACACGGACCGTTCCCTCTCGCCGCACGAGAAACCCACCCGCCCCCGTCACCGTCCACTGGGCGGTGGGGGATCGTTGGGCGCCGTACTCAAGAGGCGTCCGATACTGCCGCTCCGCCGAGCAATAATGAGAGGAGGTCACGGCGGAGGCGGTTCGAAAATATCCCGCCGAGGTCATCATTGCCGCCAGCATCAAGCCCTCCGCCGCCGTAGAGCAAGCGCCGTACAGACCAAAGTAGGGGATATCAAAATCCAATAGACCGTAGGACGAGCCCACGCATTGATTGAGGAGATCTCCCGCAAACAGCACGTCCACCTCTCGCTCCGATGCCGACACCTTGGCAAGCGCCGTATTGAAGCTAAGCCGTTGCATTTCACTTTCTGCCTTTTCCCAGGTCTTCATTCCAAACTTGTCGGTGGAATCATGGAGATCAAACGCGTCCCCCAGAGGTCCCTCATGCTCGTATTTTCCTACCACCGACGCCGCCGAAACGATCGCCGCTCCACCGTCGAAGCGTATAATCTTGTTTTGCATCACGAACTCCCTCGCCTTTCGATTTTACTGAACATATTATTTACAAAATATCCCGCCATATACTTGCATGAACCAATTTCGATATGTTATAATATTCATAGAACGTCTTCTAAAAGGAAGGGAGTCTATTATGCTTCACACCGAAGAGCTACAATACCATATTGCCGCAAAAGCGGGCGAGATCGGAGGATATTGCCTTTTGCCGGGCGACCCAGGACGTTGCGAAAAGATCGCCGCCTTTCTTGAAAACCCCCGCCACCTGCGAATGAATCGGGAATATAATATCTGGAACGGAACGCTTATGGGTGAGACGGTCACCGTCTGCTCCACGGGCATCGGTGGACCGTCCACCGCCATCGCCGTCGAGGAGCTTGCCGCCTGCGGCGCTCATACCTTCCTGCGAATCGGAACCTGCGGCGGCATTGCCCTACCCGTCAAGGCGGGAGACGTGGTCATCGCCTCGGGCGCGGTCCGTCAGGACGGGACCTCCCGCGAATATGCCCCCTTGGAATTCCCCGCCGTATCCGATCCAAGTGTCCTTTTTGCCCTGATGGAATCGGCAAAGGCACTGGGGCTTGACCACCACGTGGGCGTGGTACAGAGCAAGGATTCCTTTTACGGTCAGCACTCCCCCCACCGTATGCCCACCGAGGGCGAATTGACGGCAAAATGGGAGGCTTGGCGGCGGCTTGGGGTTCTGGCAAGCGAGATGGAAGCGTCCACCCTCTTTACGGTCGCCGCGGCACGTGGTGTTCGCGCGGGCGCGGTCTTTCTCTCGGTGTGGAATCAGGAGCGCTTTTTGGCGGGTCTGGACACGGACGACACCGAAGTGCATGACACCGAACGGGCAATCCGCACGGCGGTGGAGGCGCTTCGCCGCTTGATCATTACCGCGCAGAACACCTGAGGACTCCTCTTGCGGATGAGAAAATTCCAAAAAACCTCCGAAAATCCATTTCCCGATTTTCTTGAAATTTTCTCAAAATATTTCCGAAAAAACTTTTTGTTTTTCCTTGACACCCCGACATTTTTTTGATATAATGAATTTATTATAGGAAACTATGTTTATTCACGGCTTTTCGGTCAAATCAAACGTATAAAAAATTGGAAATTGAAGGAGTACAGAAATGAAAAAAATTCTTGCGCTTTTACTTGTTCTGCTGATGGTTACCTCGATCGTTCTCGTGGCTTGCCAGAAGAAGAAGCCCGTCAAAAACGATGAAAACGATGACGATTATAACAACGTAGAAACTACCGATGAGGCATCGGAAACCCAGCTGGAAAGCGACACCTTCATTCCCAACGGCACTTGGAGAGAGGTAAACGACACGGTTTACGCAGGCGTTGACAGCCTGAACCTCCGCACCGCTCCCCAGACCGGCTCCAGCACCATCGCCAAGAAGGTCAACGCAGGCGATAAGCTGAACCGTACCGAGACCAACGGCGTTTGGAGTAAGGTAACGCTGGACGGCGATTCTACCGTATACTACGTAGCAAACACCTGGATCTCCACCAACGCAAGCAACTTTAGCTACACCGAGTGCGATCCCGTTGATCTGGAGATCAACGCAACCGAGCGCAACGTGATCTTCTTCACCTCTCCCTTTGAGAATGAGGACGAGGATCTCTATTTCGACAACGCAGTTTGCTCCAGCGGTATCAAGACCTCCAACGTGATCGGCGAGTATTCGCTGAAGAAGATCGCAACCAGTACAAACGGCGCATGGATCAAGGTTGAGTTTGTCGGTACCATCAAGATCAACGACGCAAACCAGAAGACCTATGCTGCCGAGAACCCTGGTGTTCTCTACATCAAGGCTCTCTCTGTTTCCAGAGGCGACATCATTGACCCGACCTACACCCCCAACGACAACACAGGTCGCGGCTAATCCTAAAAATACATCAAGCCCTTGCGGAAAACCGCAAGGGCTTTTCTTTGTTTGTTTTCTTTGTCGCTTTTCGAGAAAAGCGACGCAAAAGCTTTTAAACTGGGTTTGTGCGAACATTGCGGTAACGCAGAACCCCCTGCTTGAAGTTTCTTTGCCTATTTTCTTTCAAAAGAAAGTAGGCGTAACTAAAACTCCGGCGTATAAGAAACGGACGCCGAGCTTTTTTCTTGCAGATATCCCTCAAAGCCAAGTGTCAGGGCACGCTCGGCAACCGACTCGTATTCAAATCGGGTCAGGCGGCGATGGAGTGAGGAAATCGGCGCGTCGGCGGCGAAATCGGGAGTATACTGACTCATCAGGCTAAGGAGAATATCCCGCTTCGGGAAAAGCTCGCCAAGGCGATCCAGTACCGCCATGCTATCCTTCCGAAAGCCGGGAAGCACCAGATGTCGCACAAGCAGTCCGCGGCGCAAAAGTCCTTCTCTGTCCAGCTCGTATGCCCCCACCTGACGGTACATCTCAAGCAGGGCGGCTTCCACCACCTCGGGATAGTCGGGTGCCGAGGAAAGGGACTCTGCCAAAGCGAAGTCTGCGTATTTGAAATCGGGCATATAAATATCCACCAGTCCCTCCAAGCGGCGAAGGGTCTCCACACGCTCATAGCCCGAGGTATTATAAAGCACGGGGATCGTCAGCCGATTCCTAACACGCGTTAGCGCCTCGATCACTCCGTCGGCAAAATGAGTGGGCGTCACCAGATTGATATTGTGCGCCCCCTCCTCCTCTAAGCGAAGAAAGATCTCGGCAAGGTCGTCGGGGGTCACGATCTCGCCCAGCTCTTGCGCACGACTGATCTTCCGATTCTGACAAAATACGCAACCAAGAGAACAGCCCACAAAAAAGACCGTACCCGATCCCCTCGTTCCGCTGACCGACGGCTCTTCATAGGGGTGAAGGGCGGCACGGGCAATGCGGATTTCTTGTCCCTGTCCGCAAAGTCCGATCTCTCCCGCGGCGCGATCGACAAGACACCGTCTCGGACACAGCTCACAGTCTGCCATCTTTTCTCCCCCTTTCGTTTCTTTTATCTTCTTTATTGTACCACACGAAAACCCACTTGGCAATCCCTTTCGAAAAAGTCGGAAAAAGGATTCCCTCCCTTGCAAATTTCAAAGAATTGCGGTATAATATATCTATATGAATCCATCAAAGGAGCGTATTATGAACAAACGATCTACCATTCATACCGCGGAAATTCTCTGCGTGGGGACTGAGCTGCTTCTGGGCGACATCGTCAACACCAACGCCGCCTATCTTTCCCGCCGTTTGGCGGAGCTGGGGATCCACGTCTATCGCCATACCGCCGTGGGAGACAATCCCGCGCGTCTGCGCCGAGCCCTCGATGCCGCCTTTTCCGAGGCGGATCTGGTGATTACCAGCGGTGGACTTGGCCCAACCTACGACGATCTGACCAAGGAGACGGTCGCCGACTATTTCGGTCTGCCCCTTGCGCTTCACGAAGAGTCGCTCGAGACCATTCGGGCGTATTTTGCCCGTATCGGTCGCCCCATGACCAAAAATAACGAAAAGCAAGCCATGATGCCGAGAGGAGCGAGGGTATTCCCGAACCACTACGGAACGGCACCCGCTCTGGCGATCGAGGGAGACGGCAAGACTGCCATTATGCTCCCCGGCCCTCCCGGTGAGCTTGAGCCTCTCTTTGAGGAAGAGATTCTTCCCTACCTGAAGAGCCGCCGCGACGCGGTGCTGGTCAGCAAAAATCTCCACATCTTCGGCATGGGAGAATCGGCAGTCGAGAACGAGCTGAAGTCGCTGATGACCGATTCCACGAACCCCACTGTCGCCCCCTACTGCAAGGAGGGCGAGGTCCGTCTGCGTGTGACCGCCGAGGCGGAGGACGAGGAAAGAGCCGCCGCTCTCTGCGACGAAATGATCGCAACCATTGAAAAAACTTCCGTTGGAAATTATATCTACGGCATCGACGTAGATTCTCTGGAAAATGCCGTGGTAGAAGCGCTCCGCGAGAGGGGTCTGACACTCGCCTCTGCCGAATCCTGCACGGGCGGACTGATTGCCAAGCGGATCACAGATCTTGGCGGCTGCTCCGACGTGTTTATGGGCGGCTGTGTCACCTACTCCAACGAAGCAAAGATGGAGCTTCTGGGCGTCAAGGAGGAGACCCTCCGAGCCCACGGCGCCGTATCGGAGGAAACGGCACGCGAGATGGCGCGAGGTGTCCGTGAGCGCCTCGGAACCGATATTGCCGTGTCCAGCACGGGCATTGCGGGCCCCTCGGGCGGCACACCTGAAAAGCCCGTAGGTACGGTCTACGTGGGAATCAGCACACCCCACGGCGAGAAGGTGCGCAAGCTTTCCCTCTCCCCCATGCGAAGCCGCCAGTATATCCGCATCGTAACCGCATCCAACGCCTACGACATGATCTTAAAGGCCTTGGTATAACCTACTTTCTTTTGAAAAAGAAAGTAGGCAAAGAAAACTTCCAACTATTTGGTTTCTGCGTTGCCGTATTGTTTTACAAAATCTTTTGAAAAGAAAGCAGGCACCGTACTTTCTTTGAAAAGAAAGTAGGCAAAGAAACTTTCAACTACTTGGTCTGAGTGTTGCCACAATGTTCTCACAAACCCGTAGGGGGCGGGTCGTCGAAGGCGCCGACCCCTACCAAAAAGGATAAAAAGCCCCAAGCCGATGGGAAAAGTCTTTGCAATTCCGTAGGGGCGAACTGCGTTCGCCCGTAAAACAAGGGATGATTTATTAACGAAACGGGCGAACACAGTTCGCCCCT